>JACPWV010000040.1 GCA_016196905.1 Chloroflexota bacterium
AGATGGTCATGCCCGGGGACAACGTCAACCTGGGGGTGAAGTTGATCGTGCCGGTGGCCCTGGAGGAGGGCTCCCGCTTCGCCATCCGCGAGGGGGGCCGCACCGTGGGCGCCGGGGTGCTCACCCATATCCTGGAGTGATGGCCGAGGGGATATGGCCAAGACCAACAAGATCCGCATTCGTTTGAAGGCCTACGACCATCGTCTCCTGGACCAGTCGGCGCGACAGATCGTGGAGGCGGCCGAGCGTACCGGAGCGGTGGTGGTCGGCCCGGTGCCGCTGCCGACCAAGATCGAGCGCTTCACGGTGATACGTTCGCCTTTTATCGACAAGGACTCGCAGGAGCAGTTTGAGATCCGCACTCACAAGCGGCTCATCGATGTGCTGGAGCCCGGCTCCAAGACCATCGACACCCTGATGCGGCTGAACATGCCCGCCGGCGTGGACATCGAGATCAAGCTGTAAAGCCTTAGCGAAAACGGGAGACACAATGGGCCTGCTGAGTGATTTCTTTATCATGCCCGCTGAAGAAATGGACTTGTTCGATGTCGATAGTGGTCCTGCAGGAAACTATCCAACGGTACAGGCGAAGCGAATTGAGGTGGTCAAACTGTCGACGCTTCATCCTTTTCTAACAGGTGCTGACCTCTAACGACTTCTCGATAATTTGGGTAGCCTCATCGTACGCGAGGCTCCTGACGGCGAAGCATGGCTTGTGAAGCCTTCAGAAGTCTTTCGAGAGGCTCTGGCAGAACTGACACCGGCGGCTATGGCTGAACTTGCTGGCCGAGGGGCACAGACCGAAGAGTGGGCGCTAGATAAAAGCACCGCTGACGAACTCAAAGGACTACTCGAGGACGTTTCGGCGTTGGCCAGAAATGGACTCGATGCTGCAAAAACGACTTTTTGTTTGGATTTCCTTATAGCCCAGCGCCATGGTGAGCCTCGACAGTTAGGGGTCAGAAAACGAAATGGATGCTTTGTTGGGGCGAAAGATGGGCATGACCCAGATCTTCGACCAGGCCGGGGAGGTGATCCCGATCACCGTGGTGGAGGCGGGGCCCTGCTACGTCACGCAGGTGAAGACCCCCGAGCGGGACGGTTACGCCGCCCTCCAAGTGGGCTTCGCCGAGGACAAACGCCTGAATAAACCGCTGCGCGGACACCTGAAGAGCCTCCCCCCGCTCAAGCATCTGCGGGAGATCCGTGTGGCCGACGCGGGCGCCTATCAGATCGGCCAGCGCTTCGATGCCGGCCTTTTTCAGGTGGGGGATGTGATCCACGTGAGCGGCGTCTCCAAGGGCAAGGGCACCGCCGGCGTGGTGAAGCGTCACGGCTTCCGCGGCGGGCCCAAGACCCACGGCCAGTCGGATCGCTGGCGCCGACACGGCTCCATCGGCTCCACCACCACGCCCGGGCGCGTGTATAAAGGTATGCGGATGGCCGGAAGAATGGGCAACCAACGGGTCACCGTGCGAAACCTTAAGGTGGTGTTGGTGGATCCCGAACGCAACCTGATCGGCCTTCGGGGGGCCATTCCAGGTATCCGGGGCGGGCTGCTGCTATTACGTCGAGCGCAGGCGGCCGCCCAGAAAGCCAAGTCACGATGAAGGTCCCACTCTACACCCTCGAGGGTAAGACCGATAAGAAAGTGGAGCTGCGGGACGATATCTTCGCTGTCCCCGCCCACCAGGCGGTCATGCACCAGGCGCTGGTGCGCCAGCTGTCCAACGCCCGCCTGGGCACCCACGCCACCCAAACCCGCGCCCAAGTCTCGGGGAGCGGGCGAAAGGTGTGGCGACAGAAGGGGACCGGTCGGGCGCGCCAAGGCAGCCGCACCGCGCCCCACTGGAAGGGAGGCGGGATCGTCTTCGGGCCCAGCCCGGAGCGGAATTACAAGCAAGAGATGCCCAAGAAGATGCGCCGGCTGGCCCTGCGCAGCGCGCTGAGTATCAAAGCCCGGGAAGGCAAGATCGTGGTGGTGGAGGAACTATCGGTCGAGCAGCCCAAAACCCAAGCGCTGCGTGGCCTCCTGAAGAGACTGGATGTCGATTCCAGCGCGCTGATCTTATTGCCCGAGCGCAACGAGAACCTGGAGCGCTCAGCGCGGAACCTGCCGCGGGTGAAAACGCTGCGGGCCAACTATCTCAATCTTCGCGATCTTTTAACTTACGATTGGCTAATCGTGCCGCTGGGGACGCTCTCCCTGATCGAGGGCACCTTGGCCCCGCGGGTCAAGACGGCTTGAGGCGGGATGGATATGCATCCCTTTGATGTGTTGCGCTGGCCCATCATCACCGAGAAGACCACCTCCCAGGCGGAACATCGCCGCTACACCTTCGCGGTACATTCCAAGGCCAACCAGCACCAGATCAAGGAGGCGGTGGAGCGGGCTTTCAACGTGACCGTGCTGGCGGTGAACATTATCAACCAGCCGGGCAAGCGGCGCCGCTTCGGCCGGCGCATAGTACCAGGCCATCCCTGGAAGAAGGCCACCGTCACTCTGGCCGAGGGTGAGCGTATCGAGTTCTTTGAGGGAGTCTAGTGGCGATGGGTCATGGGCGATAAGCTATTAGTGAGCCGAGTAGATGCCGATCAAAGTCTATAAACCCACATCGCCTGGGCGGCGCTGGTCCACCAGCGTGACCTTCGAGGAGATCACCCGGAGGGAGCCGGAGCGCTCCCTGCTGGTGCCCACCAAGAAGCGCGCCGGGCGGAATGATCAGGGCCGCGTCACCACCCGCCATCGCGGCGGCGGGAGCAAGCGGTTGTATCGCCTTATCGACTTCAAACGGGATAAAGTCGGCATCCCGGCCAAGGTGCGTTCCATCGAATACGACCCCAACCGCACCGGTCGCATCGCCCTCCTGGCCTATGCCGACGGGGAGAAGCGTTACATCCTGGCCCCCTTGGGACTGAAGGTGGGTGACGTGGTTGAGACGGGGCCCAACGCCGAGCTGCGCCCGGGCAACGCCCTGCCCCTGGCGAACATCCCGGTGGGCACCAACATCCACAACATCGAGCTGAAGCCGGGCCGGGGCGGGCAGCTGGTCCGCGCGGCGGGGACCTCGGCTCAACTGGTGGCTAGGGAGGGTGAGTACGCCCAGGTGCGCTTGCCCTCGGGCGAGGTGCGCCTGATTCACATCCGCTGTGTGGCCACCCTGGGCGAGATGGGCAACATCGATTGGAGCAACGTGAAACTGGGCAAAGCGGGGCGCGCCCGTTGGCGAGGGCGGCGCCCGGCGGTGCGCGGCTCGGCCATGACCCCCCGGGATCACCCCCATGGCGGCGGCGAGGGCCGCTCGCCGATAGGGATGTCCTCGCCCAAGAGTCCCTGGGGGAAGCCCACCCTGGGCAAGAAGACCCGCCGGCGCAAGCTGACCGACAAGTTCATCTTGAAAGCGCGGGTCAAGAAGAGGAAAATCTAGTGGTGAGTAGCCATTCCCGTCAAGGGTCGGTCGATTCCGATAACCCGTTGACGTGTCCATGGAGAGGTAAGGCGCGGTGACAAGGTCGTTGAAAAAAGGGCCCTTCTGCGATCCGAAGCTGCTGAGGCGGATCGAGAAGCTGAACGCCCAGGGCGAGAAGCGGGTGATCAAGACCTGGTCGCGGGCCTCCACCATTTTCCCGCAGATGGTGGGCCATACCATCGGCGTCCACGATGGGCGGCGCCACGTGCCCATCTACATCACCGAGAACATGGTGGGACATCGCCTGGGAGAGTTCGCCCCCACCCGCACCTTCCGCGCCCACAGTTACAAGGAGAAGGTCACCAAGCCGGCGGGGCCGGGAGCCTAAGCCATGGCCATCGAGAGCCAAGCCGTCGCTAAATACATTCGCCTCTCGCCCAGCAAGGCGCGACGGGTGATGGCCCTGCTGCGCGGGAGGGGCGTGCCGGAGGCATTGGACATCCTGAAATTCCTGCCCCACGCCGCGGCCGGGCCCATCGCCCGAGCCATCCGCTCAGCGGCGGCTAACGCCGAGGACGCGCATGGCCTCTCGGTGGAGGACCTGGTGGTGGCACGTCTGAGCGCCGACGATGGGCCGCGCCTGAAGCGCTTCCGGGCCGGGGCGCGTGGCCGAGCCAAGCCCATTCTGCGAAGGACCGCGCACCTGACGGTGGTGGTGCGCGAGAGGGAGAAATAGGGAGGCGGCTTTGGGTCGTAAGGTGCACCCCCTGGGGTTTCGCCTGGGCTACGTCAAAGACTGGAACGCTCGCTGGTTCGCCGAAGGACGCAAGTATTCCCAGATGCTGGCCGAGGACCTGCGCCTGCGGGATCTGATCCGTAAAGAGATGTCCCGGGCGGGTATCTCCCAGATCGAGATCGAGCGGACGGCCAACCAGATCTCGGTGACCATCCACACGGCCAAGCCAGGCATCATCATCGGCCGCAAAGGGGCCAATGTGAACATCCTGCGCCAACAGTTGGAAAATTTGACCGGGAAGAAGATCCGCATCGAGGTGCGCGAGATCGAGCAGCCGGAGATCGAGGCCTACCTGATCGCGGAGAGCATCGCCCAGCAGCTGGAACGGCGCATCTCCCACAAACGAGCCATGAAGCAGGCTGTGGCCCGCGCCATGCGCCTGGGGATCCAAGGGATCAAGATCGCCGTAGGCGGCCGGCTGGGTGGGTCGGAGATGGCCCGCCGCGACAAAGTGATGGAGGGGCGAGTGCCCTTGCAAACCCTGCGCTCGGATATCGACTTCGCTCAAAGCGAGTCCCTGACCACCTTCGGGCGGATCGGCGTTAAGGTTTGGGTGTACAAGGGCGAGGTCCTACCCCAGCCGCCCAAGATCGAGCTGGCTCCGGAGCTCTTGGAGGGCTGAACATGTTGATGCCCAAGCGGGTCAAGTATCGCAAGGCCCATCGGGGCCGGCGCAGGGGGATCGCCACCCGGGGGACGGAATTGGCCTTTGGCGAGTATGGGTTGCGGGCCCTGGAGTCGGCCTGGATCACCAGCCGCCAACTGGAGGCGGCGCGGCGGGCCATCGTGCGCTACGTGCGCCGCGGCGGCAAGCTGTGGATTCGCGTCTTTCCCGACAAGCCGGTGACCAAGAAACCCTTGGAGACGCGCATGGGTGGGGGCAAGGGAAACGTCGACCATTGGGTGGCGGTGGTGAAGCCGGGGCGAATTCTGATCGAAATGGGCGGGGTTCAGCCCGAGGCGGCCCAGGAGGCCCTGCGTTTGGCGGCTCACAAGCTGCCCATCCGTACTCAATTCGTCAGCAAAGAGCAGGAGAGCCTGGTGGCGGTCGGGTAGGATGAAGGCCCGAGAACTGCGCGCCCAAACCACGCCGGAGCTGCGCCAACAGCTGGAGAAGCTACGCGAGCAGTTATTCCGTCTTCGGTTCCAACTGACGACCAAGCAGCTGGCCAATCCCAGTCGCCTGACCGAGGTCAAGCGGGACATCGCTCGGCTGCAGACGATCTTGCGCGAGCGGGAGTGGGCTGCGGAGGCTGAGGAGTCATGAGAGCCGGGCGACGAAGAATCATCGGTCGCGTGGTCAGCGATGCCATGCTCCAGACGGTGGTGGTGCAGGTGGAGAGCATCCAGCGCCATCGCCTCTACAAGAAAACCCTGCGCACCAAGAAGAAGTATAAGGCCCATGATGCCGAGAACAGCGCCAAGGTGGGAGACCTGGTGCGCATTGTGGAAAGTCGACCCCTGAGCAAGGAGGTGCGCTGGGTGGTGGAGGAGATCTTGGAACGCGGGACGGGGATCGCTCCGCCGGCGGTTGAGGAGATGGCGGGATGATCCAGCAGGAGACGCGCTTGAGGGTGGCCGACAACACCGGGGCCCGCGAGCTCTTGTGCATCCGTGTGCTGGGTGGCTCCAAACGGCGTTACGGCCGGATCGGGGACATCATCGTAGCCAGCGTCAAACAGGCCATACCCACCGCGCCGCTCAAGAAGGGTGAGGTGGTGCGGGCGGTGATCGTGCGCACCGCCAAAGAGTATCGCCGCCCCGACGGCTCCCACATCCGCTTTGACGAGAACGCGGCGGTGCTCTTGGACGAGTACAATAATCCGCGCGGGACGCGCATCTTCGGGCCGGTGGCCCGCGAACTGCGCGAAAAGGGTTTTATGAAGATCGTATCCCTCTCGCCGGAAGTCTTGTGACCGTGCTTTGAGAAAACGCAATTTTCGATGAGCGCTACGCGAACGGCGATGGATGGATAAGCAGATGACCCGCATCAAGAAAGGCGACACGGTCGAGGTGCGTAGCGGGGAGCATCGGGGAGAGCGGGGCGTCGTGCACACGGTCCTGCCCAAGAAAGAGCGGGTGGTGGTCTCGGGGGTGAACATCGTCAAGCGCCACCAGCGTCCCACCGGCCGGGTACGCACCCAGGCCGGGATCATCGAGTTCGAGGCGCCCCTGCACCTGTCCAAGGTGATGCTGGTCTGCCCGCATTGCAACCAGACCACGCGCGTGGCCCATCGCTTCGAGGAGGGCAGGCGGGTGCGCGCCTGCCAGAAGTGCGGGCGGACCATCGAGAAGAAATGAGGGGATGGTCTGGGGTGCGCGTAGGGTGTACCATTGGCCACTGAGATAAGATCGTAGGACATGGCGAAACCAAAGCAGGTGGTCAAAGAGGGAAGGAATGAAAAATCGGCGCCCACCGCCGAGCCCGCGCCGGCGCCCGGGCCTCGGCCCGCGCCTCGCCTCTTGGAGCGTTATCGACGCGAGGTGGTGCCGGCTTTGATGGCCCGCTTCGGCTATCGCAATGTGTGGCAGGTCCCACGCCTGGAGAAGATCATGGTCAACGTAGGATTGGGAGAGGCGCTCCAAGATGCCAAGGCGCTGGACAACGCTGCCCGCGACATCGCCATCCTCACCGGTCAGCGCCCGGTGATCACCCGAGCCAAGAAATCCATCGCCGGCTTCAAGCTGCGGGAGGGCAACCCCATCGGGATCAAGGCCACCCTGCGCGGGGAGCGCATGTACGCCTTCCTCGACCGCCTGGTGAATCTGGCCCTGCCTCGGGTGAGGGATTTTCGGGGGGTCTCGTCCGACGCTTTCGATGGTCGCGGCAACTATAGCCTGGGCTTGAGCGAGCAGCTGATCTGGCCGGAGATCGAGTACGATAGCATCGACAAGGTGCGGGGCTTGGAGTTGACCATCGTCACCACCGCCCGGAGCGATGATGAGGCTCGGGAGCTCCTGCGCCTGTTGGGGATGCCCTTTGGGCGCAGCTAGGCACTAAGGGAGACGCGTGGCCAAGAAATCGATCGTGTTCCGGGAGAGACGCCGCAAGTACCAGGTGCGCATCCGCAACCGCTGCATGCTCTGCGGGCGGCCGCGGGGCTTCATGCGTCGCTTCAACCTGTGCCGAATCTGTTTTAGACAGCACGCCCTGGAAGGGAAGATCCCCGGCGTCACCAAGGCCAGTTGGTAGGAGCCATGCACAGCGATCCCATCGCCGACATGTTGGCGCGTATCCGCAACGCGGTGGCGGTGCGCCATCAATATGTGCTGATACCCTCCTCCAAGATCAAGGTGGCCATCGCCCGCATCCTGGAGCAGGAGGGTTACATTCAGAGTTACGAGATCACTCAGGACCAGCCGCAGCCCATGCTGAAAATCTGGCTGAAGTACACCCCAGACCGCAAGTCCGCCCTCACCGGCCTGGGGCGGATCTCCAAGCCCGGCCAGCGCATCTACACCAAGGCTCAGGAAATTCCTCGGGTGCTTAGCGGAATGGGAGTGGTCATCCTCTCCACCCCGCACGGGGTGATCACCGATCAGCAAGCCCGGCGGCTGCGGGTGGGCGGGGAGATCATCTGCTACGTGTGGTGAGGTGTAACGTGTCGCGCGTCGGCCGCAAGCCGATCCCCATCCCGGCAGGGGTGGAAATAAACATCCAGGGAAACCAAGTGTGGGTCAAGGGACCCAAGGGCGAGCTCTCGCGCTCTTTCCACCCGGATGTCCATATCGCTGTCCAAGATGGTCAAGTGGTGGTGTCGCGCCGCGGCGACGGCCCGGCCCAGCGAGCCCTGCACGGCCTGAGCCGAGCCCTTTTGGCCAACAT
>JACPWV010000044.1 GCA_016196905.1 Chloroflexota bacterium
GGCTTAAATATGCGTTGCGGGAGCTCATGGCCAGCCCGTCCGGCTCCCGCACCGTCGGGCAGACCACCACCTCCAGCGGCATATTCAGGTCAGCCACCATGCGCTGGATGACCAGGGCTTGCTGGGCATCCTTTTGCCCAAAGTAACCTCGCTCCGGCTGGACCTGATTGAACAGTTTGGCCACCACCGTGGTTACCCCGCGAAAGTGACCAGGCCGGGCCGTCCCGTCCAGGGGCCGGGTCAGCTCCTCGACGACGACGTAGGTTTGGAACCCAAGCGGGTACATCTCATCTGGCTCGGGGGCGAAGACCAGATCCACGCCCTCCGACTCCAGGAGCGACAGATCGCGCTCAAGGTCACGCGGATAGCGGGCGAGATCCTCGCCCGGGCCGAACTGGGTGGGGTTGACGAAGATGCTCACCACCACGCTGCGGCACTCGCGGCGCGCGCGGCGCACCAGCGACAAATGCCCCTGGTGAAGATAACCCATGCTGGGGACCAAGCCCAGCGGAGAGGCCAGCTCGCGGCGCGCCTGTCTCAGCTCGGCGATGGTGTGCACCAGTTGCATCTAAGCCTCCACCTGACTGGTATAGCTCGACTCCAGGGCTTCCACTAAGCGAAGCAGGCAACGCTGAAATGGGGTGTCGACACCCCAACGCTCCCCCGCTCGCACCAGCGCGCCGTTGATGGCCTGGATCTCGGTGCGCCGTCGCTGCAACACATCTTGAAGCATGGAGGCGTAGTTGGCTGCAGTGGCCCGACACACCGACTCTACATGCACAACGGGATCCTCATAAGGAAGTCGAACCCCGGCGGCACGGGCCACCTGGGCGGCTTCCAGGGCCGCCGCCTGCAGGAGTCGCCGCGCGGCCTCGCTCTCGAGCAAGGCGCCGTTGGGCACTCGCAACAAGGCAGCCAAGGGATTGATGGTCGCGTTGACCACCAGCTTGCCCCACAATAAGCCCTGCGCGTCCTCGACCAGATGAACCTCCAGGCCGGCGCGGGAGAGTAGCTCCCCCATTTCTTCGAGTCGGGTGGCGATCTCCGGGCGACTGGCCAGGTAAGTGGGACCTGTGCCGGCCCACCGGACGCGGCCTGGCCCCAGCCAGGAGGCCCCCAGGTAGGTGACTCCCAGCACCGCGCGAGAGGATCCGACCTTTTGGGCCAGGATCTCGAAATGGCCCAGGCCGTTTTGGAGCGTCGTGGCCAGCCCCTCCTGGCCCAGCATCCGCCGCGCCGCCTCCGCCGCTCGCTCGGTCTCGTAAGCCTTCACACAGACCAAAGCCGCATCGAGTAAGGGAACCCGCGTGGGGTCGCCCGCCACCTGAACCGCAGTCGACATCTCCTCGGAATCGACCAGCACCTGCGCCCCGCCACGGCGCAGGGCTTCGATGGTCTCCGCATGGGTGCTGAATACCCAAACCTCGGCCACACGGCCCAAACGGCCCGCCAGAAGCGTGCCCAGTGCCCCCGCCCCGATGATCCCCACGCGCACTAGAGTTCCTCCAAGGCGGCCAGCTCTTCCTCGGAGATCTTGAAAGTGTGCTCGGGCCCAGGGAAGCTGCGATTGAGGACCTCGCCGCGGTAAGCCTCGATCGCCCGCGTCATCTCCTGGAACAGGTTGGCATATTTTTTGACAAAGCGCGGAGTGAAGCGCTCGAACATCCCCAACAGGTCGTGGAGGACCAGGACCTGCCCATCGCAGCCAGGCCCCGCCCCGATGCCGATGGTAGGGATGGAAAGCGATCGGGTGATCCGCTCGGCCACCGGAGCGGGGATGGCCTCCAGGACGATGGAAAAACAGCCGGCCTCCTCCAGGATCCTGGCATCCTCCATCAGCCGTTTGGCTGCTGCGGCGTCCTTACCCTGCACTTTATAGCCGCCCAGCTTATGGATCGACTGGGGGGTCAATCCCAGGTGGCCCATCACCGGGATGCCGGCATCCAGGATGGCTCGGATGGTCTCGGCCATCTCGCGACCCCCTTCCAACTTCACCGCGTCCATGCCCGCTTCCTTCAAGAAGCGGCCAGCGTTCGTCACCGCCTGGCCGACATCGGCCTGATAGGAGAGGAAAGGCATATCGCCGACCAGCAGGGCGCGCCGCGCTCCGCGGCGCACAGCCCGACAATGGTGGAGCATCTCCTCCATACTCACCGGCAAGGTGGTCTCGTGGCCCAACACCACCATGGCCAGGGAATCCCCCACCAGGATCACATCGATCCCGGCCCGGTCCACCACCAAGGCGCTGGGGTAGTCGTAGGCGGTGAGCATGGTGATGGGGATGCCCTCCCGCTTCCTGGCACGCAGATCGAGAATGGTCACCTTCTTGCTTTCCATCAGCCCTCCTCACCAAAACCACAAACCTCCCGACGGCCCGAGAGGTTTGCCCGCTTCATGGGGGCAAGTATGCCCATGCCTCTGCGCCGTCTCGGTCCCACAGGATCCAAGCGACGTTTTTGTCGATGCGCTACTCACCGTCCCGTTAAAACGGGATCGATGGCTAATTTAACATAGCCACGCTGCGGGGAAAAGTCAAGCCCCGCCGCGGTTCATCTCGTAGACTAAACGAATCCCCTCCAGAGTTAGATCGGGATCGACGATTTGGATGGTGGAGGTGCGGGGTGCGATCAGTTCAGCCAGGCCCCCGGTGGCGATGACCACCGGCGTTTCTCCCAATGCCTCTGCGATGCGCGCCACCATCCCCTCCACCAGGGCCAGGTAGCCGAAGAGGACGCCGGCTTGCATGCTGTGCACCGTGTTCTTGCCGATGGGAGAAGGAGGGAAGGCGAGTTCCACCCGGGGCAGTTGGGCCGCTCGTCGATAGAGGGCCTCAGCGGAGATGCCTACGCCGGGGGCGATGGCCCCGCCCAGGTAATCGCCCTGCCGCGAGACCACGTCGAAGGTGGTGGCGGTGCCGAAGTCGATCACGATGGCCGGCGCGCCATACCTTTGGGCGGCGGCCACCGCGTTGACAATGCGATCCGCCCCCACCTCGCGCGGGTTGTCCGTCAGGACGTTGACCCCGGTCTTCACCCCTGGCCCCACCACCAGGGGATCCCCCCCGAATCGAGTTCGCGACACCTCCACGAAGACCGGCAAAAGGGGCGGCACCACGCAGGCGATGGCGCAGCCCTCGATCTGGCCGGCACCTAGCCCAGCTTGGGCAAAGAGGTTGTCGAGAAGTACCGCATACTCATCGCGGGTCTTGTCGGCATCGGTAGCCAGTCGCCAGCGAGCGATGAGCTTCTGCTCGCGATAAGCCCCCAACACAATATGGGTGTTGCCGATGTCGATAGCGAGAAGCACGCTCAGCCTCCTTCACCGGTTAGGCTGTGATCATGAAAATTGCTAATACAAATCGATACCTGCATATCTTCCCCCAGCGATTATTCAGCCCAATCCTCGGGTCACCCCACGTACCCTCCAAACAGAAATGGCCAACAGCACCAGAGCTAGCGTGATCGGATCCAAGAGCATGGAACGGGTGCTCACCAGGGCTCCCAGCGAGAGCAGCAGGGCGCTAACCCAGGACCAGGGCTCGCCGCGCTGCAGGGCCAGCATATACACGGGATTGAGCAAGACCAGGTCGTGGACGCGGAGGTGGGGAATGAAAAGTAGGCTGAGGGTGAACCCCAGCGCCGCGTCCTCCACCCCAACCGGCCGCGGGTGGCGCCACCACCAAATCGCCAAACCCACGAGCCCTACCAGCGCGAGCCCTACAGCGAGCGGCGGCGAAAAAGGATAGAGCCTCCCGACCAGCGAGACGGAAAACCCACCGCCCAGGAACCAGTCTGGCAGGTAAGCTTCCACATCCAGCGGCGGCCCCAGCGGCCCCAGAGCCCAGGAGAGGAGCAGCAGCCCGGCTAACCCGCAGGCGAACCCGCCCAGGATCCGTCCTCGGCGATGGAGGGCCAGGCCCGCCAGGGTCCCTACCAGCAAGTGGGGCTTAATCAGCGCGAGGGAGAGAGCCAGCCCAGCTCGACCCGACCTTCCTCTCCGGACCAACCAGGCGCAGACGGCCAAACTCAACACCATCAGGGCTGCGCTTTGCCCCATCCACACACTGACGAAACTCGCTGGCCAAATCGATAGCCCAAGAGCCCATAAGGCACGCCGGTTCCCGCCCGCCGGAAGAAGCAATCCGGCGAACATCCAATTGGCCAACCCCAACCCCATTAAGCTGAGGGCTGTCCATAAAGAAATCGCAAGCAGGGGCGGCAAGACAGCTAACGGGCTGATCAACAAAGCCACGAAGGACAAATAAGGATACCCATAGGGATAGGGCCACAATTCCTGTTGCTGGGCCGGAGTTACAATGCCCAATAGTTTTTGAGCGGCCAGATAGTGTTGCCAAAAATCCTCGCCGTGCGGCCAAGCCAGCAGGAAGGCCAGCTCGCCCACCAGCACTCCCAAGCCCAGGACGAGTAGCCGACGATCTCGCAGAAACTCCCTGTTCGGCTGGCCGGTTGGGAGCGTGTTGGGGAGCGGAGCCTCACGATTCATCGACAGGTCCTCGGGAAGCATTCTATCATCGGCCACTGGCAGAGACAATACCGCACGCTTTTGGGTTGACACAGCCATAACCGTCTGCCTATAATCAGGGGGAAAGACTGCGCGTACAGGAGTCCACGCCTTGAACGTCGCAACGCTTTTGAAACGCTGGAGCAGCGAGACGGAAACCCCTCCCCTGACCACGCTCTACGGCTTCTCGCGCATGTCCGCTCCAGAGTTGGAGGTCTTCCGGGAGAGCTGGCCGGGCATCCCGGTGGAGAGGCGGCGCAGGATGGTGCGCGGCATGGTGGAGATCACCGAGGCCAGCTTCGAGGTGGACTACCGGGAAGTGTTCCGCTACCTGCTCACCGACACTGATGCGGAGGTGCGCGCCGAAGCCGTCGAGGGGTTGTGGGAGGATGAGAGCCCCGCCTGCCTCCGTTCACTTTTTAATCTGCTCCGGCAAGACCCCTCGCCCCTGGTCCGCTCCAAGGCCGCCAGCAGCCTGGGCCGCTTCGCCCTGCTGGCTGAGCTGGGGCAGCTGGACGGCGAGATAGGGGCCGAGGTGCGCCAAGCTCTTCGACAAGTCATCGATGACGAGGGGGAAGAGATTGAGGTGTGCCGGCGGGCGGTAGAGTCCATCGCCTATTTCGGCGATGAAGAGGTCTGGCGCATCATTCAGGCCGCCTACCACCACGAGTCGAAAGCCATGCGGGTGAGCGCCGTTTTCGCCATGGGCCGCAGCATCGATCCCTCCTGGGCCCCGACCCTCCTGGCCGAGTTGAAGAGCCGCGACCCGGAGATGCGCTACGAAGCGGCGCGCTCCTGCGGAGAGTTGGAATTGCAGGAAGCCATCCCCCAGCTGACCCAGTTGGTCCATGATCCCGATCGTGAGGTGCAGGGCGCGGCCCTGGCAGCGCTCGGCCAGATCGGGGGGCCGGAAGCGCGCCGCCTGCTGGTGAGCTTCGCGGATTCCGAGGACGAGGCCTTGGCCGAGGCGGCCCAGGAGGCGCTGGACGACATGGAGTTCGCCACCGGCATCGTGGAGATGCCCCTCACCGAAGACGGCAGCGAGGATGGCGGCGACGATGACGACGATGAGGACGATTGGCCCTGAGTCATCAAAACCCCTATGTTACTGGCTGGCGTCCCTCGAGAGGCGCTTGCCGGAGCCCGTTAGGAAGCCGGACATGAGACGCGCCACATTTCGAGGCATATCAACGCGGACCAAGCAACTTCTGGCTCATGAAGAGGGATGGGACGTAGGGTTCAAAGAATCGACCAACGGCGTCACCCGTGAGGTTTTGTTAGCGTTCGCTAATTCCCCTCAGGGCGGCACTATCCTGATGGGGGTAAAGGAAACCACAACCCAGGACGGCCGGCGGAAGACTCAGCTCATCGGATGCCCAGTCGGAGACCGATTCCAGCGGCAGATTCTCGACCGCGCTGAGCAATGCCTTCCTCCAGTAGACGTCGAGATTTTCGTTGAGAATCGCGGCCATAAGCCCTTCTACCGAGTCGAAGTCCCCTCAGGGCGCACCCAGCCCTACTGCACACCAGGTGGCACTTACAAAATTCGCGGCGATGGTCGTACAAACCCACCCTCGCCGGATCGGCTGTTGGCGCTCTACGTCGATCCCGATTTCGTGCGGCGACGGACGAGTTGGAGAAGCAACTGCAAGCGCTTAACATGAACCTTGGTGAAGAAGGGAGGGAAATCCTTGATACAGTTTACCATCTGCAAAGAGATATCGAAGAGAGTTTACGCGAAATCGGTGGTGTGGCCGAAGATGCCCAGATGCATGCTGAAGAGTCCGTTGCAGGAACAGAAACGCTTCATGAGAAGGTTGACCGTATTAGCGACGAAATTTCCTTGATTTCTGCCCGGAGAAACGCGCTCCTCGAGTACTTCCAAATTGAGGATCCTCCCAAGACTTGGGCTAAAAACAAGGTGAAGGAAATGCTCAGGGGGAAAGCGGGGATCAGGCCTACACCGCCGCAGAAGAAGTGGGTCGTAAAGACGTTTGGCAAGGCGTTTCGCTGGCTGAATGATACAGAGATTGCAGCAATTTACGATCAAATATTTGTAGAGTCAAAGCCACCGCCTGTCGAGCAAACAGCCTGAACCCAAATTACTCGCTGCTTCTAATACTGAGACTGGGATTCATATTCATGCTTCGAATCAGGGCTGCGCACCCGCTGCAGGCAATAGTCAAACCGGGGACGGATGTCAAGCCAAGGCCGAGTCCTGGTCTTCGATCTCGAAACGCAGCGCGCCTATACCCATGAGCCTGAGGGCTTCGAGCCGCGGGCGCTAGGCTTGGCGGCCGCCGTGGTCTACGACTCGCTCAGCGCTGGCTACCGGAGTTACCTCGAGGAGGCCGTAGGCGAGCTGGTGGCCGAGCTGGCCCGCGCCGACCTGATCGTCGGTTATAACGTGAAGCGCTTCGATTATGAGGTGCTCTCCGTCTACTCCGACTTGGCCTTCGCCGATCTGCCCACCCTCGACATCCTGGAGGAGATTCAGCGTGCCCTGGGTACTCGCCTCAGCCTGGACGAGGTGGCCCGCGCCACTCTGGGTGTAGAGAAGTCGGCCTCGGGTCTGCAGGCGGTGCGCTGGTACCAACAGGGACGCCTAGATCTGGTCATCGAGTACTGTCAACGCGACGTGGAGCTGACCAAAGCACTTTACGAGCACGGCCTCCAGAACGGGCTGCTCTACCGCCGCGACAAACGTGGACTACGCCATCCCATCCCTGTTTCTTTTCATCGCGGAAGTTACCCCCCGTTCTCCTGAGACCAGGCCCATGGTAGCTTGCCTCCCCACCGCGGGGCGCTGGTCCCAGCTCGAACATCAGCCTGCGAGGAGACCTCAGGTTTGCCCTCCGCAGGGGGCCATGTTATAATGGCCACTACCTGACCCATGCTTTGAGGATTCCTAGAGGGTTGGCGGGGAACGTGCCCCGCATTTCGGTTGGAGCCAGCACCCCCAAGACATTGCACCCCATGACCGAATTCGCGGCGCTCCGGCGAGCGGGTGCTCGGATCTCCTGCCGCGAGGCCTCGCCGCATGGCGCTTCTTCTTCAACTCATCGCCGACTACGCCCTGGGCATTTATTTTCTATGCGCCCTGGGGGTGTTGTTCTGCCTGCGCATTGTGCATGCCTCCCGCTTGGAGCGGGAGTCCTCGCTTTTCCCCTTGGAGCGGGAAGCCGCCCTGGCGCGCGCGCAGCGGGCGGTGTTGGCCTTGATGGCCCTCCTGGCCACGGCTGGGGTGGCCGCTTTCATCGACTTCTCCCTAGGATCGAATCCCATCGAGAGCGGCCGCCAGCCCGAGCTGGAGACGCCCATCCACCTGGATACCTCCACCCCTGCTCCCTCGCCTACCCCTTTGCCCATCACGCCCACC
>JACPWV010000021.1 GCA_016196905.1 Chloroflexota bacterium
CTCATCAGTTTTGCCGCCGGGGTGTTAGTGGCCGCTGCTTTCACCGAACTTATCCCTGAGTCTCTGGAACTGAACGATGCCGCCGTCCCGGGGCTGCTGCTTAGTTTCCTGGCTTTCTACCTGGTAGAGCGTTACGTTCTGATTCACACCCACCACCATGAGCACGAGCACGGAGGCGAGACATTCGCCCACACCCATGCTGTAGGAATCATAGCCTTTGTGGGGCTGACCCTCCACTCCCTGCTGGATGGGATCATTATCAGCGCGGGGTTCGAGGTCAACCTGGAATTGGGAATGATCGCTGCCCTAGGGGTCATCGCCCATGAGATCCCCGAAGGGTTCTCCATAGCCTCCATCCTGCTTTACGACGGCTTCACCCGGGTCCGAACCCTGATATACTCCACCATCGTGGCCCTGGCCACCCCAGCGGGAGCGCTCTTGGCCTTCTTTCTACTGGAGGATGTGTCGACGGGGATGTTGGGTTTCCTTTTGGCCGTAGCCGCCGGCTCGTTTCTTTATATCGCCGCTTCCGATCTGATCCCCGAAACTCACCAGAGCCACAGCGCGGTCACCGTGTTCCTGGTGCTCGCCGGCGCGGCGCTCATCGTGGGGGCAGGGGCGATCTTGGGTTGATCGGCTGCGGCATCATCCTGGGTGCCTTGGACGAAGTGCGAAGAGGGCCATGGGCCCACTGCGAAACCATATAGCTTATGCGGACCGACTGGTTGGATTCTGACTATCTACTCTCTAAGGAGGGGACCGTGAGCCTGAACGGAAAAACTGCCCTGGTCACCGGCAGCTCGCGGGGTATCGGGCGCTCTATTGCTCTGCGCTTGGCGGATGAGGGCGCGAATATCGTCTTGAACTACTTCCGCAAACGCGGCCGGGCCGAGGAGACCGCCCAGGAGATCCAGACCCGCGGCGCTCGGGTGCACATCGTCAAAGCCAACGTGGGCGAGCTGGAGGATCTGGATCGTCTCTTTGAGGAGGCTCACCAGGCTTTCGGGGGCGTGGACATCCTCGTGTCCAACGCGGCTTCCGGCGTGCTCAAGCCGGCGCTGGAGATCGGCGACAAGGAATGGAATTGGACGGTGGACATCAACGCCAAATCCTTGCTGTATGGAGCGCAGCGCGCGGCGGTCTCTATGAAGCAGAAGGGCTGGGGGCGGATCATCAGCCTGACCAGCCTGGGCTCGGTGCGGGTCTTTCCCGAGTACTCCATCGTGGGGGTCTCCAAGGCCGCCATCGAAGCGCTCACCCGCTACCTGGCGGTGGAGTTGGCCCCTTATGGGATCACGGTCAACGCCGTCTCGCCCGGGGTGGTGGAGACGGAAGCGCTGAACTTCTTTCCCAGCAAGGATCAAATGCTAGAGTGGAGTAAGACGCGCACGCCGATGGGCCGGCTGGTCACTCCCCAGGAGGTGGCCAGGGTGGTAACCTTCCTGTGCAGCGAGGACGCGGCCATGATCTGTGGGCAGATCATCCATGTGGATGGGGGATACTCTATCGTGGCCTGAGCGTTTGGGCCTCGCTGAGCGATCCGAAAGGTGCGGGTTGCTGTAGAGAGGTCGCAGGCGACAGAGGATCAGTCAGGGTGAGCGGATCTCGATTCGAGCACCAAGGACACGAGGAGCGCCCAGATGACCAGGCCTCCGAAAAGAGGCAGGCCGATCAGGAGGGGATGACGGAGGGGAAGCACTAGCCCGAGTTGAGTGAGGAGGTCGACGACGCGGGGGTTGCTCAGCATCAAGAAGGAGGATAAGGCCAGGACTCCGCGCAACGCGCCTAGGCGCCCCTCTTTCCATTCGCGGACGAGGACCAAGAGCGGGAAAACCGCCAGCGTGTAGAGGTCGAGCCAGCCGATGGGCGCCACCAAGGGCATGAGGCTGATGGCCAGCCCCACCTCAATGCTCTGGGTTCGCTCGTCGGCGGTTCGACGGCTGGCCAAGAAGAGGCTGGCCGATAAGGCCGCGGAGAGCAATACGCTCGCCATCGACCATAGGGTGGGGCTGACCAGCAAGGGATCGGCGTAAGCGTTCTCGGTTAGAAGCAGGCTGAGGAAGCCCCGCAGGGAGAGGTTGCTGGGGTTGGGCTCGGGATGAGCGAGCGAAGGCAGCGCCTGGTCGAAGAAGCCCTGGAATGGTGGAGGTCCCATGAGAAGCAGAAGCAAGAACGTAATCCCGAATGTCGCAACGATACCGGCAGCGATGATTTTCCAGTGAGATTTACGCAGGAAGAGCAAGAATAGAAGCGCGGGCACGCCTTTGATCCAAGCCGCCAGGGCCACACCCACGCCGGTGGCCAGGGGTCGACCACGTAGGAGGGCCACGTAAGCAACGACAAGCAACAGGAGGAGCAACGCATTGACTTGGCCCTTATATAGGTTGAAGAGGGCGGGGACGAAGAGCAGACCCAGGATCATGAGACAGGGCGTGAGGGGATCGCGCAGCTCGAAGCGTAAGGCAGAGAGAGAAACGATCAGGGCGGATAGGTAAAGCCCAAGATTGACGAAGTACCAGACGCGAGCGGCTTGTTCGATGGGCCAGTAGGTGAAAGGCAGGAAAAGCAAGGGGAAGAGTGGTGGGTAGAGATAAATCGTATCATCGACGGGCAACTGATGCTGGCGCATGGCCTGAATTTGGAGCGACGGGTCGTAGAAATTCTGGCCTTTTAGAAACAGCTCGCTGGTCAGATAGTAGACCCTGAAATCGATTCCGCCGACCGCGCCCCCAAGATTCGCGTAGTCAAAGGCGCGCTCCAACCCCAACTGCGCATAGAGAGGCAATACAAGTACAAGCAAGATCGCCCACAGGGACCAGAGCAAAATGCGTTGTGTA
>JACPWV010000045.1 GCA_016196905.1 Chloroflexota bacterium
GACCCCCAGGCGGCCGAGCTGTGGCGAGCGATTTACGCCGACCTCAGTTCCCCCCGCCCGGGCTTGGTGGGAGCGATCCTGGGGCGCGCCGAACCTCAGGTGATGCGCTTGGCCTGCCTCTACGCCCAAACCGCAGAGCCCGAAAAGGCCGCCCAGCATTTGGCTCGGGCGATTGAACTCAACCGCGAACATCTCGCGCGCGCCAAGCAGCAGCCGGAGTTCGACCCCTGGCGTGAGGATGCACGGTTCCCACGCGGCCTGTAGATTTTGAGTGCCAAGGAAGATATCCCCCGCTCGCTCCCACTCACCCGCCCAGGCGCGACGAGCCCTTTCAAACCGAATTTTCAGAGGGTCACCTAAATATTATGGTGGGCTGTGCGCTTCATACCCAAGTCGCGGTGGAGCACGCCCGAGAAGTAGATCGGCACACTCACTAGGCACGGGCCGACTGTTGAAGCGGGACAGCGGCTGGCGCAACTGCACCCTCTAGACAGTTAGTCAACCTGCTGGCCCGGTCTCGTCCTAAGGTTTCAGGATCGAAGAACGACGCTCGATCTCCCCTGCGGGCGATCATCGAGTCACGGCTGGGGCGGGGGCAGGTCGGCCAAGTAGAGGCGAGGCCCGCTGAGCACGAACAGCGTGCCGCTGGGCTCATCGACCCACAGTGTGCGCAGATCAGCGAAGGCCTCCTCCTGGCCCCGGGGCGGGAGCAATTGGCGAACAAAGCGCCCCTCCTTGTCCAGCTGGACGATGCGGCGATGGGCGGGATCCGCGACATAGAGGAAGGCGGTGCGGGCATCGGTGAACAGAGCGGTCGGTTCCAAAAGCTCCACCTCCAACCCCTGCACCCGAAAACGCGAGGGGCGGCCCAGATCGAATTTGCGCAGGGAGGCATCCCGCCCCAGAACATAGATGGAGCCATCGATGGCCATATCCAGCGCGCCGCTCATGTCCACCGGCTCCGTGGGGTCCAGGTACTGGAGAGCGGGGAAAGTGTAGCTTGCCTCGGTGGGGAGATATTTAAAGATCGATTGGGCGACCGGGTCGAGCACATAATAGTTCCCGGCGAAACCTCCGCTGCGCTGCGGATCGCTCCAAAGTTCTCGATCGACAATCGGAACATCCACAAGGCCGGTGGTGGGCCGATACTCCCACAAGCCGTCCTGGCCCAGCACGAAGAGCGCGCCCACCCGGCGCTCCCCGCCCTCCTCCACCCAGGCGATATCCCGAAGCTCTCCGCGCGCGCCCGCCTCGATGACGATCGATCCCTCAGGCGGTGCTTGCAGAGCCTTCGCATCGGCGGCCCAGCGGTAGGCATACAGGCGATCATCGCTGCCGTCGAACAGGTACAGATCCCTGCCTTGCAAGACTATGCGGGCCGGCGCGTCGGGTGGCGTGGTTAGTTCCAAGGCCACTCTTAAGCTGTCCAGGCGGAACACGCCGCTGAGCGCATCCATCTGGGTCAGGATCTCTTCGCTCAGCGTGGCCAGCTCCGGCCGATCGGGGGCCAATTGAGCGGCTTGCTGCAAGAGCGCCTGCGCCTCGGCCAGGGTCCCGCGGCCGAAGGCTGCGTCAGACGAATCGCGCGCGGCCTCGATGCGCGTGCGAACCTCGCTTAGCAGCTCCTGGTACCGCTCCTCACGCTGTCGCGCCTCCTGCTGGGCGTTCCACCAGCTCAGGCCTCCCAGGGCCAGACCCAAACCGATCAACAAAAGCAGGCCCAAAAGCAACGCCCCGCGCAAATCGCGTGGCCGCTGGATGGGCTCCCTCTCCGACGCTGCTCTCCGACGGGCGAAGGGGCGCGCCCCGCTCGGGCCGGATCTCTCGGGCAGCATCTGGCGAAGCAGTCCGCCACAGGCGGACAGGCCGCGCCCGAACTGCCCCAGCGCATAGCGGATGGTTTGTGCCAGGCTCTCCCCCAGGCCGCTCTGGCGCCACCAGCGGATGATGTTAACCCCTCGGCCACGCTCGGCCCCTAGCGGCTCGATCACGCGGGTGGGCCTCCCCGCTTCGAGTGGGACAGCCTCAGAGTAGAGAACCAGGGCGGAGAACTCTTGATCGCGCATAGCGCGACGCAGGCTTTCCAGGGCCGACCGCGGCTGGGGCTCGGCCAGGGCCGCCTGAACCTCGGCGGCGGTGAGGGCCTCGGCCAAGATGGGCGAGGCCAGCAGCAGCCGATCGCCCGGCTCCAGTCGCAGGTGACAGATCTCCGGCGTCCCGACTTTGCTTGGGCCCTCGCTCCCCAGCGGGGCGGCGGGACCGCCCCGCAAGCGCCCCCAATTCACATCCGCCGGGAAGGTGCGCAGAGCCTCTGCGCGCAGCAGCACCGCCAGCGCAGGGCCCCCTTGTGACAGATAAAAATCTGCCTCGCGGATGGCCGCGCAGCACACGCCGGCGGCCCAGGGGAGTGGGGCCTCGGGCTGGCGCTGATTCTCCTCATAGAGGGCGGCTGCAGCAGCTCGGATGGTGCGCCGCAGGCTGTTGCTGATTCCACCCGGGATGCTCACAAACTCGTCCACTATCCTTTTGAGTAGGCTGCGTTCGAATTCGCCCAGCCGGCGAGGGTTGCCGGCCAGCTCTAAGAGGATATAAAGCCTGCCCCGCGGGTCGCCGGACAGGGGCACGTCGGCGATGTTGGGCGGATCCCAGCGCCAGCCCGCGGAGACCAGCCGGCCGCTGGCAGCGCGCAGGGTTATAGCCCTTGGCGAATCGGGTTCTCTTTGAATCATCCCCCCTCCAGGGTAGGCTCGCTCATGACTTGAAAGAAGGCTTGCCGGTACTCGTTCGACATCTTTCGATTCACGAACCGCCGACGACCTTCGAAGCAAACGCGTTATCCTGGCGATTATACCTTGCGTCGAGTGGCCTGACAATGCGCAGTCCCCATCGACCTGCCCGCGAAACACGAAGGCCGATCCCACAAGGTGGTGCCGATCTCCTTGACAGACAATACCCCTTAGGCTACGCTTGAGTCGAAAAAGCTGCGCGTGAGTTGCCTGATATGAGGTTATGATGGAGCGCTGGCGATTTGGGTTGCTGGGAGCCGCATGGCTCCTGGCGACATCGATGTGGGTGGGTCCGCCACAGAGACTGGCGGATCCGCCTCAGGCGGACATCGCCTTGGCCCAGAACCCCAGCGAGATCCTGGTCATCCAGGTGAGCGGGGTGATCGATCCCACCGTGGCCCAGTACGTGAACCGGACCTTGGACCAGGCCGTGCGCGAGGGCGCCCAGACGCTGGTCATCGAGTTGGACACGCCGGGCGGCTCGGACGCTTCCATGCGGGCTGTGGTGCAGCGCATTTTAAACTCGCCGGTGCCGGTGATCGTCTATGTGCATCCCGCCGGGGCGCGCGCCGGATCGGCGGGCGTGTTCATCACCCTGGCCGGCCACCTGGCGGCCATGGCCCCCTCCACCAACATCGGCGCGGCCCATCCGGTGGATCTGGGCGGCGGCGAGATCGAGGGGACCTTGGGGGAGAAGATCACCAACGACGCCGCGGCCTACATCCGCTCCATCGCTCAACAGCGGGGACGATCCCCCGAAGCCGTCGCCTGGGCCGAACGAGCGGTGCGCGAGAGCGTGTCCATCACCGAAGGCGAGGCTCTGGCTCAAGGGGTGATCGATCTGGTCGCCACCGACCTGCCCGATCTCCTGAAAAGGGTAGATGGCCGCCGGGTGCGCACCCTGTCGGGCGAGGTCACCTTGGAGACGACCGGGGTCACCGCGACCATCCTGGAGATGACGTTGGCCGAGCGCTTCTTGCACTTCCTGGTCAACCCCAACATCGCCTATCTCTTGTTGACCCTCGGCATCTGGGCGTTGGTCGCCGAGTTCTACAACCCAGGCACGGTCATCCCCGGCGCCACCGGCATCCTCTGTTTGATCTTGGCCTTCATCGCCTTCGAGAGTCTGCCCCTGAACTGGGGAGGGATCCTCTTGATCCTGGTGGCCATCCTCCTCTTCATCCTCGACATCAAAGTAGCCGGCTTCGCCCTGAGTGTGTTCGGGGCCATCGCTTTCATCTTGGGCTCGCTCATCCTCTTCAGCCCCTTCACGCCCGTCCCGCCCAGCGCGCCCACCCTGCGGGTGAATCCCCTTCTAGTCTTGGCCACCAC
Source organism: Chloroflexota bacterium (assembly GCA_016196905.1). Taxonomy (GTDB): domain Bacteria; phylum Chloroflexota; class Anaerolineae; order UBA7937; family JACPPX01; genus JACPWV01. The sequence goes on from JACPWV010000045.1 coordinate 4,119, forward strand.
CGCCTTAGTGGGAGCCTTTTTCCTCTTTGTGGTCTCGAAGGGTCTAGCCACCCGCCGGCTGCCGGTGGCCTTCGGCAACATGCAGGCGCTCTTGGGGGCTCGTGGAGTGACCAAGTCCGCCTTAATGCCCACCGGGACCGTCCTGGTGGAGAGCGAAGATTGGATGGCCGAGGCGGAGGAGGAGATCCCCGCCGGCGAGGAGGTCGAAGTGATTGGGATAGAGGGGCTGAAACTGCGCGTGCGGCGCAAGTCGCGGGAGAAATAGGCTAAAGCGAGGCCGCTCGTGTTTCTCCAGAGGGTGCTTCGTCGCGAGGTTCAGCGTCGCGGGACTCATGGCCATCCTCGGGCGACTATCCCACCCGAGGGACGACCGAACCGGACCAGATACCGGCTAGCCTGAACAAAGGAGGATACCCATGCCTATCGATGTGATCTTTGGGGCGCTGCTTTTCGGCTTTGTCGTCTTGATCCTTTTGCTCATCATCCTCTCTGCGATCAAGATCGTGCCCGAGTATCAGCGCATCGTGGTGTTCCGCCTGGGGCGCGTGCTCGAGCCCGCCCGCGGCCCGGGGATCGTCGTGTTGATCCCGGTGATCGACCGCCCGGTGTGGGTGGACCTGCGCGAGTTTTTCCTGGAGATCCCTTCCCAGACCTCCATCACCAAGGACAACGCGCCTATCGCCGTGGATTTCCTGATCTACCAGAAGGTGGTCGATCCCATCGCCAGCGTGATCAAAGTGTCCGATTTCCGAGGCGCAACCCTGGGCATCGCCACCACCACCCTGCGCGCCGTCATCGGGGATATCCTGCTGGACGATGTGCTAGCCAAGCGCGAGCAGATCAACCAGGTGCTGCGGCAGAAGTTAGACGAGGTGACCGAGCGCTGGGGAGTCAAGGTGACCACTGTGGAGATCCGCGAGATCACCCCTCCCCGGGACGTTCAGGACGCCATGAACCGTCAATTGGCTGCCGAGCGTAATCGGCGCGCCACGGTCACCGAGGCGGACGGCAAGCGCGAAGCCTCCATCAAAGTAGCGGAGGGGGAGAAGCAGGCAACCATCCTCTCCGCCGAGGGGGAGCGGCAGGCGGCCATCCTCAAGGCGGAGGGTTTCTCGCTGGCGTTGCAAACCATCTTCAACGCAGCCAAGGGCGTCGACTCCAAGACCATGGCCCTGCAATATCTCGAGGCTCTCAAAGCCCTAGGCGCCAGCCCGGCCACCAAGTTCGTCTTCCCCATGGAGTTCACCCAACTGCTGCGCCCCTTCATGGCCTACGCGGAGCAAGCCACCCAGGGGGATCGCGGGAAATAACCTGGCGGTCGAGATCGTGTCGGGCGGTGCCGATCACGATCTTTGTGGTGCTGTCAGGAGTTGCCTCCTGACAGCCAGTGGGGGCATCACCATGGGAGCAGAGCTTAAGACCGTCAGATGGTAACATCTGACGGCACTAGAGAAGGTAATCCTAGCTTAGTGGTGTCCTCATGCCACGGATCTTTATAGAGGGCCATGAAGTCGAGCTGGGCC
>JACPWV010000011.1 GCA_016196905.1 Chloroflexota bacterium
ATCGGCGCGGATCCTCACTCGGTCGAGATGGCCCATGTCTGGATGGGGATGGGGCGTGTATATCATTACCGAGCTCAATTCAGCAAGGCGCTGGAGCTCTACCAACAAGCGCTCGATAGATTGGAGAGGCAAGGTCATCTAAAAGGCCTGGCGATGGCCTACGCCTCCATAGCTGGCTCCTTTTTGCATCTGGCCGGGTATCCCCAAGTGATCGAGTACGCCCATAAAATCTTGGAAGTCAGTGGTAAGACTGGATTCCAGAGAGGAGAAGCCATCGCTCATGAATTTCTGTCAGAGGCGTACGGTTTTATCGGACATTGGGACGAAGCTCTACGCCATGCCCAAATGAATTACGAGATCGCGAGCAAGATCGGGGCCACGGCTCGGCTGGTTTGGGCGGAATATACCATGGGGGACGCTTACTGGCTCAAGGGGGAGCTGCAACGCGCCCTGGAGCATCTTGAAAAGAGCTATGAACGGGCCGAGATGTTGGGAGAGACAAGAGCTCAAACCTGGATCCAGCTTTTCACCGCCAATACTTACGCCGATCTGGGTGAGTGGCAAAAGGGAGAAAGCTCAGCCCTGGAGCGTACACTCGCCTCTCTCTGGGATACCTCAGAGTTCGGCAAGGCGCCTGGAAAGAGGCCGCAGAGATATTGGTAGCGGCCTTGAACATCGTAGCCCAAACAGAAGTGCGCAGCGTCCTGGCCCCCACCTACGCCGCCCTGGCTGAGGCCTACGCGGGGGCCCGGAACTGGCCCGAGGCAGCTCAGGTGGTCGAGCGCGGCTTGGTCGAGGCGCAGGAGGTGGGTGCCCTCTTCGCGGAGGGCGCCCTGCACCGGATTAGTGGCGTCGTCGGCGCGGCGCAAAAAGAGTGGCACCCTGCTGAGGCCGCGTTTCAAAAGAGCCTCACGATCCTGGAGCGCATAGGCAGCCGTGTCGAGGTGGGTCGAACTCGCTTGGCCTACGCACACCTGCTGAAGGCAATGGGCCAGCTAGAAAAGGCCGAGAGCGAAGCCCAGGCCGCGCTGGCCATTTTCGAGGAGACCGGCGCGCGGCCGGATGCGGAGAGAGCCCGAGAGGCTCTTCACAGTTGGGGAGTGTCCGGCTAGTCTCTCTTTACAGGAAGGCGTTTTTTTAGCGTCAAAACATTCCCGCTCCGTGCGTCACTGCGATAAGTCATCTCATCCACCATCTTCCGCATGAGGAAGATTCCCAACCCCTCGAGATCGACCCGATCGAGATCGGGGCCAATCCGAGGGGCAGGGGTCTCCCCCAGGTCGAAGGGTTTCCCCCAGTCGATCACCCGGACTTCCAAAACCCCCCGGTGACGCTCCATCTCCAAGCGAAGCCGCCCCTTTCCCTTTTGATAAGAATGCTCCCAGGAATTGGCGCTCGCCTCCCCGATGGCCATTTGAAGATGGAAGAGCACATCCTCATTGAGAGACCAGACCACGCCTACCGAGGTCACAAAAGCGGCGATCTCTTCCAAGACTCCCGGCCCGGTGTACCCCTCCCATGCATACACCTTAATGGAGCGCATCGACTTCTGAGCAGGCATGACCTCACCGCTGCTCGCAGGGAGCGTATCGATGGGAACGGAATGAAGTAGTGAGCGCGAACATCAAAAACTGCCAACGGCATCTACCACTTGGTCGAAAATCTGGAAGATGTGATGGAAACCTACCAGTTGGAACGTTTCCTTCAAGCGGGGGCTCAGGCCCGCCAGCCGGACATCGCCTCGATTGAAGCGGCGCGCCTTCTTGAGGGCGCTCACCAGGGCCCGCAGCCCGGCGCTGGAGATGTACCCGGTGTCGCTGAGGTCCACCACCAGCCGGTACTGGCCTTTCTTGAAGATCTTATCGAACCGCTTCTCCAGATCGGGGGCCGTCTCGTGATCGATTCGCCCCCCGACCTTGAGCAAAAGACAGCGCTTGTAGGCCTTCTCCGTGATCTCCATGCGTTCCTCCTCTAGGGATGTGCCAGGCAGCTGGGGCTATTCTACCACAAAAGCTGTTTTTGATAATCCCCGCCTCTTCCTACATGCCTCGGTAGCCGCTGGAGCAGACCATGTTAACTACCAATCTCAGACCAAAGGTATCCCTGTCCCCAAACCACTCGGAGCGATGGGACCGAGTGGGGTGAATGTTCGTTTTCATCCCGTGCCTTTGACAGACAACCCAGCCTGGTAGCCGCTCAGGAAGCCCTCTACCGTGTAGACCACCGTGGGCAGGCCGACGCGGATGCCCAGGCGCGTCATCTGTGGCGGCTCCACGCTAGTCTGGGCCAGCACATCGGGGCGCCCGAAGATAGACTCCGGAGGCCCGTCGAGAAGCACTCTCCCCTGGCCCATGACGATGATGCGATCGAAGGTCTCGGCACAGAAGTCGATATCGTGACTGATGGTGATGACGGTCTTGCCCTTGGCTTTCAGGGAAGCGATAACCTCCGAGAGGCGCAGCACGCTGGCATGATCTTGACCCGTAGTGGGCTCATCAAAAACGATGCTGGGAGTGTCCATGGCCAAGACACAGGCGATGGCGACCAGCCTCCGCTGCGAGGGGATAAGGTCATGCGGATGGAGGTCGGCGACCTCTCTCAAGCCCACCGCGCTGAGGCTCTCGTCCACCAAGCGGACGCTGCGCCCTCGGTCGTAACCCAAGTTGTAGGGGCCAAAAGCCACCTCGTCCGCTACGCGGCTGCGGAAGAGCTGCTCATCCGGGTTCTGGAACACATACCCCACCCAGCGTGCCATTTGGGCCACCGTAAGGTCTCGGGTGTCGCGGCCACCGACGGAGACGCTCCCCTGGGTGGGCTTCAACAGACCGTTGAAATGCTTAGCCAGCGTCGTCTTGCCGGCGCCGTTTTCCCCGATGATGGCCACTTGCTCACCCGCCGGGATGATCAAAGAGACATCCCTCAGGGCGATCACATCGGGCGCGTATCGAAAGGTGAGATCCTGAACGACGATATCCATCTCACGCCCCTCCCACGTCTCGGAAGCCCTCCACAGCCTGGTCCAGGGTAACCGGTAGCGAACGCTGGGACGGCCAAAGCCCTCGCTCAGCCGCACCCAGAGCCGCAAGGGTGTAACGCGTGCCACTCAATTGATGCAGCGCCAGCAGGGGCGAGGTCAGCACCTCCGACGGCGAGCCATCCAGCACCACACGTCCACGATCTAGGAGCACCACTCGATCGGCGAAGCTGGCTACCCACTCCAGCTTGTGCTCTGCCATGACCACGGTAATCCCTCGCCGGCTCAGGCTGCGCACGGTGGCGAATACCTCTCGCGTACCGACGGGGTCGAGTTGGGAAGTCGGCTCGTCAAGTAACAACACCTGGGGCTGCATGACCAGCACCGAAGCGATAGCTACCCGTTGCTGCTGACCCGCAGAGAGAGCGTAAGGGGATCGGTTCGCCAGGTGGGCGATGCCCGTCTC
>JACPWV010000012.1 GCA_016196905.1 Chloroflexota bacterium
GCGCAGGCACTACCTCGGCATCGTCAGGGACGAGATCCGCCTGTGGCCGCAGCAACCTCACGAGACCGCGTTATTACTTCTCAAGCCCGTGGTAGCCCGCCCCCAACTCTTGACCTCCACCTTTCACCTCACCCAAGGGGCAGTGGAGATATCCATGGCAGACTGGGTGCGGGCCGGCAAGGAGGAACGTCTGATTGTAGAATTGGAGAAGGCCGGGGTTCGTTTCGGGGAATTGCTCTTCAGCGTGCCCGACTCCTATCACGTGGGGGAAACGCGTGTGAAGGGCCGACGGCAGCGCCCGCGGCGGGTTGCATCAGGCATCATAGCCCTAGGCTTCACCTTAAGGGATCGAGCGCGGGTCGAGCTGATTTTCCACCGAGATTGAGATGCCCCAATCGGCTTCCAGGATGCGGCGCAAGTCAATGACCATTCATGCCGCCTTGATCGGACACTATGGTCAGCGCAGGTGGCGGCGTCGGCTGGATCCCCTCAGTGAATTGGTGTTCACCATCATCAGCCAGAACACCTCGGATGTGAACCGGGATGTAGCCTACGCCCGCCTGCGCCAGCGTTTCCCCAGCTGGGAGGCGGTGCGGGATGCGCCGCTGGCGCAGATCGCCGAGGCGCTCAAGCCGGCCGGGCTCTCCAACATCAAGGCCCCCCGCCTCAAACAGGTTTTACAGATCATCACCGAGCGCCGGGGCAGTCTCGACCTCGACTTCCTGACCGAGATGGACCCGGGCGAGGCCAAAACTTGGCTCACCTCGCTGAAAGGCGTCGGGCCTAAGACCGCTGCTTGTGTGTTGCTTTTCGCCTGTGGAGTGCCGGCCTTCCCGGTGGATACCCATGTGCATCGGGTGACCCAGCGACTGGGCCTGATCGGCGCTAAGACTGGAGCCGAGCGTGCCCATGCCATTCTCGAGTCGTTGGTCCCTCCCGAGGCGTATTACACCTTTCATCTAAACCTGATCGCCCACGGCCGAGCCATCTGCAGGGCTCCCAATCCCCGCTGCGAGGTGTGCTTCCTCCATCGCTGGTGCGATTACTGGAAGAACTTACAGCGACGATCGCGCCGGACAAGTCGTCAAGTCAGGACTTCATCGAGAGAACGCACCTGAATATTCAGGTCGCGATCTGAATCTTCAAGTGGCGATCGGCCACCGATCGAGGATGGAGACCCCGCCCAATTCCAGTGCAGTCAGGAGTTACCTCCTGACTGCCAGGGATCGTAGTGCCGCTAAAATGCGAAGGATCTCCTCAGGCGTCAGATGGTAACATCTGACGCCACGAAAAGCCAGGGAATTCGTCATTCGTTCTGAATCCAATGGCGCAAAGCCCACCTGATTTTCAAGAGGAGATCGCGCGCTGGTCAGAGGTCATCGCCCGCCAGCCCCACAACGCCCAGGCGCACTTCGCGCGCGGCTACGCCTACCTGCGCTCGTATCGCAACGCGCACGCCATCCAGGATTTCGATCGCGCCCTGGAGATCGATGCGAACCTGGCGGAAGCCTATCGCCAGCGCGGGCGCTGCTACCTGCGCACCCAGCGCTACGAGCAGGCCATCGCCGATTTTGATCGCCTCATCGAACTGAACCCGCAGGACGCCTACGCTTATGGGCTGCGCGGCACTTGCTATCTCCGCTGCGAGCGCTACGAGCAAGCCACCCGCGATTTTTTCATGGCCGCCAGGCTCAGCCCGGAGGATCCGGGCACGCTGTATGACCTGGCCACGGTGTTCGCGTTACGGGATGACCTGGAGACCGCTCTGGATCTCTTGCGGGGCATTCTGGAGCGGGAGCCGGAATATCGGGAGTACGCTAAATACGACCCTAGCTTGGCTAATCTGCGTGGTGAACTCCGCTTCTGGGAGCTGGTTGAGGCAACGCCGCCCTAGCTCCTACGCCACGGACTCGATCTTCTTGCGGGCCTCCTCCACCCAGTGCTGAGCTTGCTGGTACATCTGCTCGGCGCTTTGGCGCCCGGCTGCGCTGGTGGCCCCCAGCATCTGGGCCAACTCCTCGATGCGCCCAGCCTCGTCGAGTTGCTCTACCCGCGTCAGCGTGCGGCCCTTGGTGACCTCCTTGCTCACTTTGAAGTGGGCGTCGGCCAGCGCAGCGATCTGGGCTAGGTGAGTGATGGCCACCACCTGATGCCTCCGACTGAGGTTCCACAGCTTGCGACCGATGACCTCCCCGGCCCGGGCCCCCAGCCCCGCATCGATCTCATCGAAGATCAGGATGGGGACCGGGTCGGCCGTGGAGAGGACCGTCTTCAGCGCCAGCATGATGCGCGCCGTCTCGCCCCCCGAGGCGATCTTGGCTAAGGGTTTGAGCGGCTCGCCCGGGTTGGGCGAGACCAAGAACTCGATGCGATCGATGCCTGTGGCGTCGAAGGCCACCCACCGCCCCCCAAAATCCACGCCACGCTCCGCGTCGGCCGGCCGCTGCTCGATGGCCACGCTGAAACGGGATCGCTCCATGTTGAGATCTGCGAGCTCGGCCTGGATGGCGGTAGACAGACGCCGGGCGGCCTCGAACCGCACCCGCGATAGCTCCCCAGCCATGCGTCCGATCTCCGCCAGCGTACGCTCAGCCTCCACCCGCAATCGGCCGATGGTCTCCTCGCTGTGGGTGATGGACTCCAACTCGCGCGCCGACCTCTCCGCGAAAGCCAAAATCTCTTCGACACTGTCCCCATATTTGCGTTTAAGGTTGTAGATCAGCTCGAGGCGTTCCTCCACTTGGCGCAGCCGCTGGGGGTTATACTCCACCTCGTCCAGATAATCGTGCAGGGCACGCCCCAACTCGCTGAGCTGGGCTTGTGCACTTTCGGCCGCAGCGCGCAGCTCATCCAGACGGGGATCGATCACGGCCAGATCACCTAGGGCCCGCGCGGCCTCCCCGGCCAAATCCAGGGCAGAGCGCTGCTCTTCGCTGCCCTCGTAGAGGCTGGTATAGGCCGATCCCAACTCGGCCAACAATCGCTCTGCGTGAGAGAGGAGGCTGTGTTCGCGTACGAGTTGTTCCTCCTCGCCAGGGCTGAGTTGGGCGGCGGCGATCTCCTGCACCTGGTAGCGCAGGCGATCGATGCGCCGGGCCAGCTCGCGCTCATCGGTTAATAAACTCTCCAGCTCGCTGCGCACGCGCTGCAGCTCAGCCACGCGCTCGGCCAGCTGGGCTCGGCGGTCCATGAGAGCGGCGTAGCGATCCAGGTAACCGAGATGTTCGCGCACGCGCAGGAGGCTGAGGTGCTCCCCCTGGTTATGCACATCCAACAGTAATTGCCCCGCTTCCCGTAGAGCGCCCAGCGGCACCAAGCGCCCGTTCAAACGACACAGGTTTCTCTCGGCGCGGTTGATCTCGCGGCCGACCAATAATGTGGAATCCTCCGCGGCCAGGCCTTGCCGCTCCAACCAGGGGAGGATTGACCGGTGATACAGGTCCTCATCCAGCACCAGGGCGCCTTCGATGCGGGCTTGATCAGCCCCCGCGCGAATATTTTGGCTGTCCGCTCGGCCACCCAAGAGGCAAGTCAGGGCATCCACCACGATGGACTTGCCGGCGCCGGTCTCACCGGTGAGCACGTTTAAGCCGGGCGCCAGATCTAGCGCCAGGCGATCGATGATGGCGAAGTTGGAAATCGACAGGTGGCTGAGCACGGCAAAACCTCAGCGACGCAGGAGGGCCGCGGCGGACCCGGCCGCCAAGAGCAGGTAGAGCAAGGCAAGAGGATCCGCAAAAATCTGCGTGGAAGGGATCACCAGCGTGCCGAATTCCAGAAAGCCGATCACCAGAACAAACAGGCCCGCGCCCACCAGATAGCCGAGGGCGATGACCACCGCGGCCATAAGCGCCAAGCCGGTGCCCTTGCGATAGCCGGTGGCGCGGTTCATGGCTTGGGCCACAAAGCCCCCGGCCGCCGGCCCGGCTAAGAGGAGCAGAAAGAAGCCGAAGACGATCCCGCGCACCAAGGTGAAGGCCAGGCCAGCCAACGTCGCGGCGGCCAGCCCAGCCGCCAGGCCCAGCACATAGTGGCGAGGCGCCACTTCATAGATGGGTAGCCGGCGCAGTTGGGCGCACTCCCGGCAGCGCAGGCCCACTGGGTGGCGGACGCTGCACTCCGGGCAGATGGGTTTTCCGCACTTGTTGCAGCGAAGGAGCGTCTCGCGTCCCGGGTGATTTGCACAATAGAGGGTTTCAGCCATGCCCCTTCTCGAGATGCGCTCGCGCTTTAGGAGAGCCGCCCATGGAGGGTACGATAGAAATAATCGGGAGGTTGGAGGCGGAGCAGGCGGCAAAGGTGGGGGCTGCGGGCGGCGGTGACGCGATCGCCATCGGCCAATTCGATATCGATCTGACCATCCAGGGTGAGGGAGGCTTGGTGATCGGTCTCCACCTCAAGGGCGATGCGCGCATCTCCGGGGACCACCAGCGCTCGGGTGGGCACCAAGTGCGGCGAGATGGGGGTGATCAACAGGTTATCCAGGCGGGGATCTAGGACCGGTCCGCCCGCCGCCAGGCTGTACGCCGTGGAGCCAGTGGGGGTGGCCACGATGATGCCATCGGCGATGTAGTTGGCCACCAGCTGATCGTCGATGAAGGCGCGCAGGTGCACCGCACGGGCCACCGCGCCCCGGCCCACCACGATGTCGTTCAGGGCCAGATGCCTGCCTCGCTCCGTTCCAGCCCGCTCCCAGCGGGCCTCCAGCATGATGCGTTCCTCGATCCAATGCTCGCCGCGCAGCACCCGATCCAGGGCAGTTAATATCCCTTCGGGCTCGACCTCGGCCAGGAACCCCAGATGGCCCATGTTCACCCCCAAGATGGGCACGCCCTGGGCCGCGGCCAGCCGCGCGGCGCGCAGCACCGTGCCGTCGCCTCCCAAGGCCACCAGCAGGTCTAGATCCGCCAAGCGCGGCAGGATGCCCTCTTCGTCGCGGGAGGAGAGCAGCCAAGGATCGAGGCCCAGGCTGTGCAGATGCTGGGAGGCCTCCTGAGCGATGGTCTGCGAAGCGGGGATGCGCGGGTGGTAGAGCACCCCGATGCGCGTTAAGACTCGCTCAGCTTCTCGAGGGGTCGTGGCGCGAGCAGTCGTTTTAGCCAAGAGATCAGCTCACCTCGTTCGATTTGGGTTTCCTCGCCGGAGCTCAGCTGGCGCAGGGTGACCCGGCCGCTACTCAACTCCTCCTCACCCAGGATGGCAGCCAAGAACGCGCCCTCCCGATCCGCCTGGCGCATCTGAGCCTTGAGGCTGTGGTTGCCAAAGCCCATCCGTGCGCGCAGCCCCCTCTCGCGTAGCGACTCGGCCAAAAGCAGGGCCTCCTTCCGCGCCTCCTCCCCCCGATAGGCGACAAAGACCTGAGGGCCCTGCTGGTTCTCCAACCCCCTCGCGTCGGGGCGCTGTTGTTGCATAGTCAGCACGATCCGCTCCAGCCCCAGGGCGAAGCCGATGGCAGGGATAGGGGGGCCGCCCAACTGCTCGACCAGCCCATCGTAGCGGCCGCCTCCCCCCACCGCGTTCTGGGCGCCGATGCCTGGGGCCCAGAACTCGAAAACGGTTTTGGTGTAATAGTCCAAGCCGCGCACCAGACGATAGTTCAGCTGGTAGGGCATGCCCAGGTCCTCCAGGTAGCCACGCAGAGTGGAGAAGTGCCGGGCGCACTCGCCACACAGATGATCCACGCTGCGCGGCGCCTGCGCCACCAGGGGCTGCAGGCCTTTTTCCTTGGAATCCAACAGCCGCAGTGGGTTGCGGCGGAGCCGCTGGCGATCCGTTGCACCGAGTCGATTTCGGTGCTGGCGAAAATAGGCGGTTAAGGCTAGGATGTAGCCCGGACGGCATTTCTCATCGCCGATGCTGTTGAGCTGCAGGGTCAACCCATGCAAGCCCAGCTCCCGGTAGAAACGCCAGGCCAGGGAGATGACCTCTGCGTCTAAGGCGGGGTCCTGCTCGCCCAAGGCCTCCGCGTCGAAGACGTGAAACTGGCGGAAGCGGCCGGCCTGGGGCCGGTCATAGCGGAAGTTGGGCAGGATGGTGTAGAGCTTGACCGGCTGGGGCAGGACGTGCATGCCGTGCTCCAGGTAAGCGCGCACCACGGAGGCGGTGGCCTCCGGCAGCAAGGTGAGGCTGTCGCCGCCCTTGTCTTTGAAGCTGTACATCTCCTTCTCGACGATGTCGGTGGCCTCCCCCACCCCCCGCACGAACAAGCTGGTCTCCTCGAACAGAGGCAGATCGATGCGCCGGTAGCCGTAGCGATGGCACAGCCGGCGGATGGTATCGCGCAGGAGCTCCCAATAGGGCTGGTCTTGGGGCAGGATATCCTGGGTTCCCCGTGGGGCTCGATACTTGACCATCTGGGTTCGCTCGATGAAGAGATAAATGCGGCGCGCATGATTATAGGATATTTGCGTAGCGCTGTCCAACCTGGCCGATTTTGTTGCTCAGGATTCAAGAATCGGTTAACATTTTGAAGCATGAGTCCGAATCAGATCTTGTTCAGCGTGTTTGGCGGCAGCGCGCTGCTGCTCTTCGGCATGCGCCTGGCCGGAGAGGGGATGCAGAACCTGGCCGGCAGTCGGCTGCGCAGCCTGTTGGGGCGCCTGACCAACAACCGGCTGATGGGATTGGCCAGTGGGGCGCTGGTTACCGCTGCGCTCCAGTCCTCCAGCGCCACTACCGTCATGCTGGTGGGCATGGTAAGCGCGGGCTACCTGGCCCTGGAACAAACGCTGGGGGTGATCCTGGGCGCCGATGTCGGCACCACCCTGACCGTCCAGCTGATTGCCTTCAACGTCCTGGAGTACTCCGTGCTGCTCATCGGGCTGGGGGCCGCCCTGATCCTGGCCACCTCCCATCGCCCCTATCACTACGCCGGTCAGGCCATCCTGGGCTTCGGCTTCATCTTCCTGGCCATGAAGATCATCGGGGAGGCCATGCTCACCTTCAAGGATAACCCGTTGTTCACGGAGCTCCTGCTCAACCTGGGGGGTGCCCCCCTGTGGCTGATCCTGATGGCGGCTGTCTTCACCGCGCTGATCCACTCCAGCGCGGGGACCATCGGCTTTGCGCTGGTCCTGGCCAACCAGGGCCTGATCTCTCTGCCCCTGGCCATCCCCATTGTGCTAGGCGCCAACATCGGCACCAGCTTTACGGCCTTCCTCAGCAGCCTGGGCACCAGCACCGAGGGTCGTCGAGTGGCGGTGGCCCACGTGCTGTTCAAGGTGATGGGGGTAGCCCTGGTCTATCCCTTCTTGGCCCCCCTGGGCGAGCTGGTGGCGCGCACGGCCGGAGACGTTCCCCGCCAGATCGCCAACGCCCATACGCTCTTCAATCTGGGGATGGCTGCCTTATTCCTGCCCTTCACACAACTCTTTGCCCGCTTGGTCCGTCGGCTGGTGCCCGAGAGGCCTGGCGAGGAGCCTTTTCGACCCAAGTACCTGGATACTCAGTTCCTGGAGTCGCCGGCCCTGGCCATCGGGCAAGCCATCCGCGAGGCGCTGCGCATCGCGGACATCGCCCAGGGGATGCTGCGCGACTCCATGCTCGTCCTCAAGAACGACGATCTCGAACTTTTAGACGACGTCCGCCGGCGCGAGGTGTACATCGATCGCCTGGTGAACGAGATCAAACTCTTCCTGGCCCGTCTGGCCGAGCACGATCTTACTGAGGAGCTCTCCAAGCAGGAGATCGGACTGCTGTATGTGGTCAGCGATCTGGAGCACATCGGCGACATCATCGACATCAGTCTGATGGACCTGGCTCGCAAGAAGATCGAGGGGCGGCATAGTTTCTCCACGGACGGCCTGGCCGAGATCGAGGATTTGCATAAAAAGGTCTCCCAGAACCTGGAGCTGGCGGTGGCGGCCTTCACCGCCCGCAACCGCGAGCTGGCGGAGAAGGTGCTGCACCACAAGGTGCGCATCAACGAGATCGAACGTCAGCTGCGCCAAGCGCACATCCAGCGCCTGCACCTGGGCTTGCGCGAGAGCCTGGACACCAGCGCCATCCACATGGATGTGCTCAATGACCTCAAACGTATCAACTCCCATGCCACCAATATCGCCTATGCAGCGATGGGCGAGGTCTAACTACTCGTTCCACTTTCTCCATAAAAAGGCGACTGACGATATGGGCTCGGCGCTCCCTTTCAGGATCCTGGGAAACCGCACTCAACCCCATTCCCTCTCTGGGGGGCTTAGCCTAAGCATAATCCGACGGGCAGGGGTTTATTAACGCCTGGCCCATTGACAGGAAACACGCGCAACGCAAAAGCCACCCGCCCACTCGGCGGGTGGCCCCTTACTCCGCGATCCCTGATATTCGCTCAGGTCTTTTTTTCTTGCTGATCCTGGATCTGCTTGAGGGCTTGCTCCAACTGATTCTGGCGCAGGGCGATGGTCAGATCGCCGCGGGTCTTCTCCAGAACGCCACGCACCATATCGGTGGTTCGGCGCAGTCCCCCGGTGAGGGCATCGGGGTAATCGATGCTGACCAGCACGCTATAGATATCGTCCATCACCCCTAAGATGGCCTCCCCGCGCTCTACTTTCCCTTCGCGAATCAAATCCAGCACGTGGCGCCGCAGCTCTCCCGCCGCCTCTCCTAACCCGTTGAGGTAGGCGGGGATCTCCACCCCCAGTTCATCCGGTCGGGGTGGCCGGCCGTTGGTGATGAAAGCGTAGGTGAGATTGGCCTCGGCGAACTCCTTCATGGCGTCTTGGGCGTAGCCGGTGTAGAACAGATCGGGGTGGGGGGTCAGGTCGGCGCGCAGCCTGGCCGCCAGATCCCGCCCCTGGACCAGCAAACCCTGGGCCTCCTCCAGCTCGCCGCGGTGCACGGCGCGGATGGTGTCGGCGGACAAGCGAGTCAGCCGCCGCGACTTCTGCAGCGCCTCCTCGCGAGCCTGGTTCTTGGCCTCTAAGCGGGTCAGAGCCGATTCGGCGATGTCCTTCATCGATTTATCCCTCGCGGGAGCTATCCTAGCTCAAATCGGGGAGTGTGTCAAAGCCGATTTAGAGTGGATAGGTTTCGGCGATCATTGGGGGCGACCAAGGCCGAGTATCCGGGCCTTCGTCTAAGATGTTGCTCGATGGCTAAGTTTGAGCTTGTGAAGTGGAGGCCGAATTTTCGGTCGCTCATCTTCTGTCTAAAAAGTTGGGCCGGCCCCGACCATTAGAGCCGGCCCTCGAAGCGCGCTTATAGATTTAGATCAATGGCCTGTGCTATCCCAGGCCGGGGCCGGTGTAACGGAAGATCCACAATCCGTCGTCCCGGTCGCTGGTGGCTACCAGCTCTCTCCCCATAGCATCCTCGAAGATCTGCACGCCCCAGAAGTCGTTGCCGTTGGCGTCGACGTAGTGGCCCACTTCCTGGATGCCACCCTCGTCGAACCGGATCACCCGCAAGCCGGCGTCGTAGTACGAGAGGTAAGCAAAACGAGGGTTGCGGGAGGTGGCGATCTCGTGAACGGTGAGGTTGCCGCAGCAACCTGCGAAGGCAGGATCGATGCCCTCGGAGACGGCATAGGTGTCGATCTCTTGGAGCGTATCGGCATCGAAGAGGTGCACGTAGCCCCAGCCGTTGAACTCGGCGGTCGCCGTGGCGGTCACTGGAGGCACTCCATCGCGCAGGAGTAGCCCTGTGCTCCGCTCAACGAAGACGGCGGGGATGTTGATCAGAGTGCCGATCACCACCGGTGAGCCCGCGTTCACCGGGTTGGCGCCGCCCATCGTGAGGATGCCACCGACGTTGTTATAGACGATCGCGCCGACCGCGCCGTTGAGCTGCGCCCAGGCGATCTTGCTGTCAACGCGGCAAACACCGCGCTCGATCAACGCGATCTTGCCGGTCGGATCAGCCAGGTAAGGGTCTCCACCCGGTAAGCCCGGCGTGCCTGGCGGACAACCACGGCCGACGTGAACCACCTCACCTGACATCTGGTCGCCGGGGAGCGTAACGATCGGCCTGGTAAAGGCGCCCTCGGTGGCAGGACGGGAGCCAGCGAAAGCGCTGCTGGTGAAAGAGGTGATCCGGCTGTGGCTGAAGTCCTCGTCGGCGCCGAGGAAGAACTTGTTGTTGGTGTTCCATTCGCCCTGATGGGCGTTCCCCTCGGGCGGGCTGATCCCCGTCTGCGGATCAGGATCGGTGAAGGTGGTGTCGTTGACGAAAACCGGGTTGGCCGGGTCGTCCACATTGAGGATAATGTAGCCCGCGTCCCAATAAGAGAGGAGCATCAGCCAGTGACCGCGCACGTGCTTGACCACGACATCGTGGAAGAAGCTGGCGCGGAAACTGCCTATGCCGGCCGATTGGGCGTCCTGAGCACCGGGCCAGTCCGGCAGGCCGACCTCGGCGATCATGACCGGGTTGCGTGGGTCGGTGATGTCGAAGATATCTACGTCGTCAACTTCCTCGTCATCGACGATGACGACGTAAGCCCGGTTCTCCTGTTTCCAAGCGAAGGCGCTGTGGATCTGGTTTGCTCGGGTCACTCCTCCCACGGTTCGCACGTCGCCCGCGTTCTCCACCAGCGTCACTGGGTGCAGGGGGTCGCTCACGTCGTAGAGCGAGAATCCCCCGATGCGGTTGGGGATGGTCCCACAGGACTCGCCGTTCACCACTAGGAGGTCTCCCTCGAACATCAGGGTCTCCACATGGAGAGCCTGCACGCCCTCGCCCACGTACGTGCCCGGGGTGACAATGAAATTGACCTCCGTGGGGTTGGACGGGTCGGAGATGTCGATGATGTAGACGCCGCCACCCCCGTCCGGTGAGCATCCAGGGGAGAATTGCCCTAGGAAGGCGAGGTCCCCGTCGGGCCTATCCAGCACCCCCACGTCCGAGATCAGGCCCGGCACGGCATCGCTGACCCTCAGTCTGCCAACTAACTCCACGCTCAAAGACGAGGGGGGAAGGTGCCCAAATGCAATCCCGTGCTGGGCAGGACCTTCACCGTCAGTGACTCCCCCCGATTCGAGGGCGTCGGCCTCGAGCGGGGTGTCGGCGGGGCCGCTCAGGGGGTCGTGGGGGCCCGGGGGGATAGCGGAGGCCATGGGGACCAAGATCAACAGCGCGATAGCCATAACCAGCAGACCTGTCCCTCTAACCAAAATGGTTTTGTGCATGACTCATCCTCCTTGTCCTGGATTTTGTCACTTTGCGACAGCGTGGTCAGGTGCGCCGCTCGCACTATCTCTTCTGCCCATTCCTAGAGGGTCTCTCCGCCCCTTTACCACCCCCTTTTCCTCAAATTATTTGCTTACCCAATCCAACACTGCTCAGCAGCGTAGTGTGTTAATTATTGCAACGGCGAGGCGCGTTCCATGACGTTCGCGATTACTCAGTGATTTGCTGATCCTGCAGCAGGTGGGCTTCGAGAGGGGTGTCAATGATGCCGTCCCCAATGATGTGGCGCTGAGGATCCTGGGGACGCGCTGAAGCCAATGGTGTAAATGCTGCTAAGAGCGCTAGAGCTAGCAGCAAAATCAATATCCTATTTAAGATTTGTCTTTCCACTGCTTGTCTCCTTCATTAAACAAACAATGGGCGCGTTTGACATAAGGCTGCTTTTTGGCTCGCTCCTTTCTGAACCAAAAACCGACCGTAGTTCAACGGTCGGTTACGCCACTGGCTCCCCCTAGCCTAAGGCGTCCAACTCACGGCCAGGCTTCAGCGCCCCCGTTGAGCAAAAAGAAACAATGCAGGCTGCTAGGAACCACGCTCGCCCGTTCACGGGCATTATAGCATGTTTTTTTGGTCCAAGTCAA
>JACPWV010000013.1 GCA_016196905.1 Chloroflexota bacterium
GGCCCCCGTTGGAGACCCTGGTATACCGGGGCAACGGGCCGATGGACGTCGAGGGTGTGATAGATGAGTTGGCGAAGGCCGAGGGGCTGTGGACCGGCCTCGACGCGAAAACAGTCATCGGCCACATCCACCTGCACGTTGCCGACATAGATAAGGCCGAAGCGTTCTATCACGGCGTGCTCGGATTTGACAAGATGATGGACTACGGCCCCAGCGCGGGTTTCGTTTCGGCCGGCGGCTACCATCACCACATCGGCTACAACACCTGGGCCGGGGTGGGTGCGCCGCCGGCCCCAGCCGACGCGGTGGGGCTGCGCCATTTTGAGATCCGCCTGCCGAACACCGCCGAGTTGGACAAGGTCGCCCACCGCGTGCGGGAGGCGGGCCTCCAGGGGGAAGAGGCTCAGGGAGGCTGGCTGGTCCGGGACCCATCCCAAAATGGCGTCATGCTAATCGCCCCTGCCGCTGGAGAAGAAAACCTCTCTTCTCATGACAAGGTTCGGCTGACAGGCGGCGACTGAGATAAGTGCGATGATCCCTACAAGTGGAGAAATAGCTTTCATCTGCGATGAGCGGTGCATTTCCCACGAATGGCGGCCTGCCTCCACTGAGGCGCATGAGGAGGATTGACCGCTAGACCAAAGGAGATTCCGGGATGGACGCGCAACTGGTGCATCTGGCCCCGGCGATGTTCTGTCCAGGTTGAGAGGGCTACGTCATCGCGCAGGTCAAAGCACCGCCGGGGATTCTCAGCGTGGTTGCGGACTGGAAAAGCAAGAAGGTGACGGTGGTTTACGATCGGCAAAAAACCTCGGCTGCACAGATTCGCGCGTCCATCGATGCGGCCAATGAGGTGCTTGTCCCCTACGGCAAAGCAGAATGATGTAGGGGAACACCCCGATCGGGCGGCTGTACCCATGTGACGAAAAGGGCCTCTATGCGAGGCCCTTCTTTTTGAACCGACATCGAGGTAGCTTCACTGGGAGGCGATCCCCATCCAGCGCAGGATGGCCGGGGCGATGTCGTCCAGGCGCTGGACGCCGCCGGCGAAATTCTCTCGATCGTGGCCGATGACTAGCAATAAAGCGGGGTTCAGGGTGTGCCCTTTGACCGTCCAGTCCTCCACGTTGCCGTGGTCGCTGGCGACTAACAGCAGGCCGCGTTCAAGATCGAAAGCCTCCAGCACCCCGCCCAAGAACGTGTCCACCTCAGCTAGCGCCGCCAAGGTGCGCTCGCGATGAGCCTTATGGCCGACCACATCGGTGTGATAGTACTCGTACAGGGTGAAGTCGTTCTCCAGCCCGATGCGCCCCAGGCGGCGCCCCGCATCCCGCGGGGTCAGCCTGGGCAAATCTCTATAACCCAGGTATTGCCGCCAGACCTCATTGGTGATGTGGGCGGTCAGGGCCCGGCCTGCGCGCAGATCCTCGACGTTGTGTAAGGGGATATCCGCCGAACGGAAGGCCCAGGCGAGGGCTCCCTGGCGGGCGGTGCCCCGCGCCATGCGCGCGAAGTAGATCTCCGGGTAGGCGTTGGCGAAGTAGACCCGCGCGCCGGCTCGGACGTACTTCTGGATGAGGCTCTCGCGGGCGATGAATTGGCGCAGCTGCGGGCTGGGATAGGGTCCGTCGTGGTAGCCCAAATGGCGCGCGGCATTGACCCCGGTGATTAAAGTGGCCTGGCCGGTAGCGCTCTGGGGCACCCCCGCCACGCCCAGGCTGGCGTCCACGGGGATGGCCAGCGCACGCTCACCCTGGAGACGGCCATCGCCTAGGGTGGGTACGCGTCCGTCGAAGAGGCCCCGCAGGGTGGGCAGCTCGGCACGCAAGAAAGGGTTTTTATCGGGGTCCGCCTCGCCGATGCCCACCCCGTCCAGGAAGATGACTAGGATCGGCCGATTCGCGACCATGTGCAAGCGATCAACCCAGCCGTACCGAGCCTTCGGCGGCTCGCCCGACCATTACCCGGGCACGCAGGGGAGACCTGGGATCTCGCCCTCGAGAGGAGTGCAAGGGAGAGGTGAGAAAATCTGAGTCGAGCATGGCTCAGGAGCCCGCGAGAGTCCCCAGGATGCGTTCCTCGATGTCCAGAAACCAAACCTGGATATCAGGGGGCAGGTAGCGATTGAAGAAGGTTATATAACCACTGATCATCAAGCCCCCCAGGCCGATGAGCAATAAACCGCTAACCAATTCGGTGCTGTGGAGAGTTAGTTCCCGACCGGCGACGCGCCACGCGAAGGATCGGCCCCGCAGCAGCCGCCAGGCTCGACTATCCTGGTCCGCTCGACCGAGGAAGGTGGAGACCAAAATCAGCGGCAGCCCCAGCCCCAGCGCGTAGACGAACATGAAGAGCATGCCCTGATACACGGTGGCAGTCTGGGCGGCCAGGATCAGGATGCCCCCCAAGATGGGGCCGATACAGGAGGTCCAGCCGATGGCGAAGGTGGCACCGAAGAGATAGGTGCCCCACAGGCTGTTGGAAGGCTGATTGGCGATGGGCAGGCCGGAGAAGCCCTTGCCTAAGATCGTGAGTATTCCGAAGACGATGATGACCACACCCCCGAGGGTCGTCAGCGCGCCGAGGTGCTGTCTCAGGAAGCTGCCGAGCAGGGTCGCGCTGCCCCCCAGGAGGCTGAAGGTGGTGGCCAAGCCGAGAAAGAAGGCGGTGGTCATGGTGACCACCTGTTTGCGCTCGGCCGGGAAGGTGAAGGCGAAGTAGGCGGGCAGGACGGGAACGGTGCAGGGGGAGAGGAAGCTGAGCACCCCGGCGACGAAGGCCAGCGCGGCCATCAAGGGGAGGTTGTCGACGGGCAGGCCCTCAACCGCGGGGGGAGGGTTTTGTGCGTGGACGATGGCCGGCCACAGCCCCACGCTCAGCAGCACGACTCTCAGGGCCCAAATGAGTTTAGATCGGTTTCCTTCGACCATTGCCAGGGTCTCGATCATCTTCGATTTGCCTCTTTAAAGATACTCCAGGCCTTCCACTGGCGGATGTGGGCAGGCCCACCCTCGGCGAGGCTTCACACAGCAGATGGCCAAGAGTTCAGCGCAGGCCCAGGGTCAGCGTGCGGCGGTTGAGATCGCGCAGATGCCTCACCAAGAGCACCGCGCCCGCCCCCAGCCCGGCGGCCACCATTTGAGGCGAGCTGCCCAGGGCCCACAGGATGGCGGGCGCGGTCAGAGCAGCGGCGGCTTGTGCGCGTGGAAAATGCCGCAAGATGGCCAGCCAAATCCCCCAGGCGATCAACGAGAGGAGCAAGACCGGCGGGGCGAGATAGGCTAGGATGGCGATTCCGCAGGCCATGCCCATCCCCCCCCGAAACTCTGTGGTGAAAGGCCAGCAGTGGCCCACGACGACCAAGGCCGCCGCGACGGCGATGCCCCACCCGCTGGGGTCCAGCATCTGCCCGATGCGCAAGGCCACCCAGGCTTTGCCCATATCGCCCAATAGCGTGACCACCGCCGGCGCCAGGCCGGCCATCCGGTAGGTATTCAGAGCACCGCTGTGGCCGCTGCCACCCTGGCGCACATCCACCCCCTTGAACAGGCGGCCGAAGAGGAGCCCGAAAGGGATCGAACCGAGAAGGTAAGCGAAGACGCCCATGCCCCAGTAATCGAAGGGGGTGACCATGATTTACAAGGGTACGCCGATGATGCAGAGTCGCCCGGGCAGGATCTCGATAAGCAATCGATGAGCGGCCGCGTCCAGGATCTCGCCATCCACGTGCACCGGCAGAGGGTCCTCGGATTCGATGAGCACCCGTCGTGCGCGGGCCATGGTCACCGGCTCTTTATCGATGTGTGTGCCGCGGATCACCTCGGGCAGGAGGCGCAGGATCTCCAGCCGATTCAGCCCCCGCGCCAGGCAGATATCGAAAAGACCGTCGTCCACCTGGGCCTGGGGCGCGATGAGGAAACCACCTCCCGCCCGCGGCCCATTGGCTACCTCGATGAGGGTGATGGTCAGTTCACGGCGGACCCCATCCAGTTCGATCCGCGCAATGGGCAGATGATAATCGCGCAGAGTGCGAAACACCGCCACCAAATAGATGAGGAAGCCCCGCAACAGACGGACCTTGCGCGATTCGATGGCCACCAGGGCGTCGAAACCTGCCCCCAGGCTGTTCACGAAGTAGCGCTCATTGGCCCGCCCCACATCGACCTGCCGAACGCGAGCCTCGATGAGCAATCGCACCGCCTGGGAAATATCGCGGGGGAGGCCCAGGGCGTGGGCAAAATCGCTCCCCGAGCCGATGGCGAAGATGGCTAGGCAGGTACGCGAGTTAGCGGCGGCCAGCAGCCCGTTGACCACCTCGTGTACCGTCCCGTCCCCGCCCGCGGCCGCCACCACGGGGTAGCCCTGGCGCGCGGCGCGCTCCGCCAGCTCGGCTGCCTCCCACTGGCGCGAGGTGCGGACCTCCTGGAACCTCAGCCCCGCGGCGGTCAACGCCTCGCGCAGCAGAGGGGCTCGACGGCCACCGTCGCCGCGTCCTGCCGCCGGGTTGAGGATGACCATCAATTCCTCTTTAAACAATTGGCCCTCGGCGGTGCATGCTTGTCTTGGCTCGATGACGGTACTGCAGCGCGGCCTAAGCGGGCATCTCTTCGGCAGCGCGCTCGGGGAGGGGCTGATCGGGGTTGAGCTGGTAATAGGCCCGCGCGCCGCGGCTGGTGCGGATGAGGAGCCCGGCATTGATCGCTTGCTTGATCATCTCCTTGATCTCGGTATTGGAGCGATCCAGCACCTCCTGGTTGCGCAGGCCGCGCAGGGCGTTGTAGATCTGCACAAACAGCACCGGCTCATCGAACTGGCGCATCACCTCCGCGAAGTGCCGCCACTCCTCTTCCTTGAAAAGAATGGCTACCTGGGGCTCTTCAGCGGCCTCCTCCACCGGCTCCGGCTCGACCTCGCTGGGGGCCTCGGAGACGAAGTGGCTCAGCTCATAGGGGTTCTCCCCGGGTAGGAAGACCTCGGTGACCGTGCCGCTGGTGAACATCTGCACCAAGCCGCGCCGCTCCGCCTCGCGCACGAAATCCTTGAATTTGCTGAAGGGCTTTCCCTGGGCATCCTTGTAGTCGCTCTCGTCGAAGCCAGCGATCAGCTCCATCATCAAGAGCTTCAAGGAGGCCAGGGTGCAGATGATCTCGCGACTGCGGGCCAGGCGCACCGCCTCCACCAGAGTGGCAAAGGCGTCCTTGGGCTTCCTGGCCCTTTCCGTCTCCTCCTCCAGCCCCGGTTGGTAGAGGATGAACTCGTCGGCGGCCTGGGCCAGGTGGGTGGAAGAGGCCCCACCCACCCCCAGGACCACCACGCGTTTGCCGTGCTGGCGGATGGTGTTGATCAAAGGGATGAAGTCCCGGTCCCCCGTGGCGAAGACGAAGGTGCTGATGTTGGGGTAGCCATACAGGGTCCTCATGGCATCGATGCACATGTGGATGTCCACGCTATTCTTGCGCGCCCCTCCCCGCGTGTCGTTGCGGTCGTAGTAGTAGGTGGGCACATACATGGGCTCGATGCTGTGGGCGTACAGGGCGCTGGTCACCCGAGGGTAGCGGTACCAGTCGGCGTAGGCGCGGGCGAAGATCACCCGGCCATACTCCCCGAACTTTTCGGCCAGGAACTCGAAGTTGGGATCGGCATCGTACTTGTTGCGCACCGAGATGTAGATGTTTTCGAAATCGATGAACACGGCCACATCGCCTTTGTTCTCAGCCATGGTTTGTTCTCCCTTTTTACAATCTGATGCCCAGCCCCGTAAGAAGGGCGACCAAAAGAGGAGCGATGGCAATGGCGGGCAGGAAGTTAGCCACTCGGATGCGCACCACCTCCAAGAGTAGCAGGCCGATTCCCAGGATGAGCACACCTCCGGTAGCAGTCATCTCGTTGATCATGGCCTCGCTCAGCAGAGGATCCAAAGCGCGAGCGGCCAGGGTCAAGCTTCCCTGGTACACCAACACAGTGAGGGAGGCTAAGGCCACCCCCGCCCCCAAGGTGGAGGCCAGGGCCAGGGAGGCGAACCCGTCCAACGTCGATTTAACGGCCAGCAGTTTGAAGTCTCCGGTCAGGCCGTCCTGGATCGAGCCCAGGATGGTCATGGGGCCCACGCAGAAGACCAGGCTGGCTACGACAAAGCCTCGACTGAAGGAGGATTGTTGGGGGGTGGCCCGGGATGATAGTCGTGCTTCCAGGAACTTCCCCAGGCCATCCAATCGCTCCTCGATCCCCCACCACTCGCCCAAGAGGCCCCCTACAAGGACGCTGCCCAGGACCAGGAGCACGTTCTTGGTCTGGATGGCCATGCTGGCCCCGATGACCAGGGTCATGAGCCCCAGGCCGTGCATCACCGTCTCCCGGACCCTGTGGGGCAGGCGTTCTCCTAAGAGCGTTCCGAGGGTCCCCCCCAGGATCACCGTGAAGGTATTGAGGATGGTGCCCACGGGTCAATTATACCACGGAGGGATCGAGATCAGCTCTTGAATCGCTTAAGCCGGGGGATCTCGCCCACCATCATGCCCAGGAGGATAAGAAGACATCCCCAAAGTTGGCGCCACCCCAGCCGCTCCCCAGCCAGGAGGTACCCGAAGAGGGCGGCGAAGACCGGTTCGCTGACCAGGATGAGGGCGGTGTGGGTGGGGGCGGTGCTGCGTTGGGCGTGGGTCTGGACCAAGTAGGCCAGCGCGGTGGCCAAAAGCCCGGTGAAGAGGGCCGCCCCCCAGATCTCGGCGCCGATCTCGATGGGGACCACCTCGGTCCCCACCGCCAGGGCCAGGCTGAGCAGGCCCACCAGCGCCACC
>JACPWV010000029.1 GCA_016196905.1 Chloroflexota bacterium
GACCGAGTCGCTGAAGCCCTTAGTGTTTATCGCTACGATCGCGCTGGCGATCTCCGGCTGGTGGTTTGTGCGCAATGCCATGCTGTACGGCGTGCCCGATTTCTTCGGCTGGGCTCGGCACGACGCGGTGGTCATCGGCCAGCCTACGACAAGCGATTGGATCGCCAGAGAGGGACTGCGCCCGTTAATCGAACGCTTCTTGGTCTTCACCTTCCATAGCTTCTGGGCCCAATTCGGCTGGTTAGGGGTGCTGATCGACGCTCGGCTGTACCGGCTACTTTTTGTGTTCACCCTCCTTATCCTGATGGGCGTGGCGATCTTGGCGATTCGCAGGGTGCGAACATCGATCGGACTCGATTCGTACCAAAAGCGCGCCCTGGCCTTGCTCGGGGTCATCCTGCTCCTGGTCATGGGGTCCTACATCGGTTACAACCGGCGCTTCGTGCAGCACCAGGGCCGTTATCTCTTCCCCGCCATCCCCTCCTTGGCATTGCTCTTCGCCCTAGGTTTGGCGGAGTGGACCTACATCGGCGCTCGGTTCCTGGCTCGACTTCCGCTTAATCCCTACCCCGAGTTCTGGCGGTCTCGCGCCGAGGCCATCGCCCTGGCCGCGGTCTACGTCGGACTGGTCGCCCTGGATCTGATCTCGCTCTATGGCTTCATCATCCCCCAACTGCGCCGCTGATGCTCCCCGTCGGAGAGAGACTATCGATGTGCTATAATGAAGCTATGCGCCCGCGCATGTCCACCTTCTCCATCGTGGCCTATGATCCGGCCAAAGCCGAATGGGGCGTGGCGGTCCAGTCCAAGTTCCTGGCGGTGGGCGCGGCGGTGCCCTGGGCCAAGGCGGGCAGCGGGTCGATTGCTACCCAAGCTTGGGCCAACCTCACCTACGGCCCCCAAGGCCTCAAGCTGCTGGAGCAGGGACTATCGGCGGATGAGGTCGTGAAAAGGCTCACCGACGCCGACGAGGGCCGCGACCATCGCCAATTGGGTGTGGTGGATACCCGCGGCAACGCGGCGGCCTACACCGGAGTGGAATGCCTTCACTGGGCTGGCCATCTGGTGGGCCGACATTATTGCTGCCAGGGAAACATTCTGGCCGGCCCAGAGGTGGGCAAAGAAATGGCCCGTGTTTTCGAGTCTGCCCAGGGCGAGCTGGCTGATCGGCTGTTAGCTGCCCTCTTCGCCGGCCAGGAGGCCGGTGGAGATAGCCGCGGGCAGGAATCGGCGGCGCTCTTGGTGGTGCGCGAGAGTGGCGGCTACGGAGGCTTCAGCGATCGCCTGATCGATCTGCGCGTCGATGATCATGAGCGGCCCATCGCCGAACTAGAGCGCTTGCTCAAGTTGCATCGCCTCTACTTCGGTGAGACGAAGCCTGAGGATTTGTTGCCGATCGAGGGGGCCATCGCCCGCGAGCTCAAAGCGATTCTGGTTCGCTCCGGCCATTCACCAAAGGGGCCCGTCGATGAGCACTACGATGAGGCCACCCAGGGCGCGCTGCGCAAGCTGATCGGCATGGAGAACCTGGAGGAGCGCTTCAAGGACGAAGCCTTCATCGACCGCGTGGCCCTCGAGTACCTGCGAGAGCGATACTCCCCCCGATGAGCGAGCTCGATCGTTATATTCGCCAGACCCTGTTCGCCCCGCTGGGGGAGGCGGGGCAGCTGAAGCTGCTTTCGTCGTCGGTGCTCTTGGTGGGCTGCGGCGCCCTGGGCTCCCACGTCGCCGATCGTCTGGTGCGCGCCGGCGTGGGTCGACTGGTGATCGTCGATCGCGATTACATCGAACTGAGCAACCTGCAGCGTCAAGCGCTCTTCGATGAGGACGACATCGAGGCTGGGTTGCCCAAATCGATTGCTGCCGCGGAGAAGCTGCGCCGCATCAACTCCCAGGTTGAGATCGAGCCCCGGGTGGCCGATGTGAACTACACCAACATCGAGGAGTTATTGGAGGGCATCCAGTTGGTGATGGACGGAAGCGATAACTTCGAGACGCGCTATCTCATCAACGACGCCTGCGTGAAGCATCACCTGCCCTGGATCTACGGTGGGTCAATCGCCAACTACGGCATGACCATGACCATCCGTCCCTATCAGACGGCCTGTCTGCGCTGTCTCTTCCCGGAGGCTCCCCCGCCTGGCAGCGCGCCCACCTGCGATACGGTGGGGGTGCTCAACGCGGTGCCGGCCACCATCGCCGCCATCCAATCCAGCGAAGCGATCAAACTGCTGGCCGGGGTGAGCCAGCTCAACCCTGGCCTGATCCACATCGACCTGTGGGAGAACACCTTCGAGACACTCAAGGTGGCGCGCCGGGTCGATACCTGCCCGGCCTGCGGCTCCGCCTCAGGCGGATTCGAATACCTGGAGGGGCGCGAGGGTGCCCAAGCCACGCTGCTGTGCGGGCGGGACGCGGTTCAAATCCGCGTGCTCCCCGCGCGGCCCCTCTCCCTGCCTCGCCTGGCCCAGCGCCTGCAATTCGCGGGGGATGTGAGCTTCAATGAGTTCCTTTTGCGCCTCAGGGTGGACAGCTACGAGATCACGGTGTTTCCCGACGCGCGAGCCATCGTCAAGGGCACCGACGACGAGGCCCTGGCCAAGAGCCTCTATTCCAAGTTCATCGGGGACTAAGCGATGAAGTCAATGGCTTTGCCGCGGGCATGGGCCGAGAGCCCGCTGGTCGCCTTCATCCAGCTCAGTCGGATCAAGTTTCTGGGCGGCGTCTTGCTTCTGTATCTTTTGGGCGCCGCGATGGCCTGGGGCGAGCTCGCGCGGCTGGACGGCGCGATTCTCATCCTCGGCCTGGGGGCGACCTGGGCGACTCAGTTGATGACCCATTACCTCAACGAGTACTGGGACTGGGAGACCGACCGGGTCACCACCCTCCAAGGCGCACGCACTGCCTTCTCGGGTGGGAGCGGCGTCCTGGCCGATGGCCTGCTGCCACGATCCGTCGCGCTGTGGGCGGGCGCCGCCTGCACGCTCTTAGCCCTCACATTAGGGGCCGTGCTTGTGGCAACTTTGCAAACCGGGCCGTACACGCTGGCCTTACTCGCGATCTCCCTGGGGGTCGGCTATTTTTACTCCAGCCCGCCGCTGAGATTGCAGGCGCGCGGGGTAGGTGAGGCGGCCACCTCGATAACCGTCGGCATGCTGGTGCCAGCCGGCGCGTATTATCTGCAAACTGGCCAGTTCAGCCCCACTCTGACCCTGGCGACCCTTCCCCTCGCCTTCACGCTCTTCGCCATGGTGCTGGGGGTGCACTTGCCTGACTACGACGCTGATCGAGCCACGGGCAAACTCAACCTAGTGGCTCGCCTGGGGCCCAGGCGAGCGGCGCGCCTGGCGGGCATCTCGATCTTGGCTGGATACCTGCTGAATGGGCTGGAGACCGGCTGGGGTCTGGTTCCACCGATGCTGGCGACGATGCAGCTCAGCGCCCCGCTGGCCCTCATCGCCCTCATAGCCATGCTTCGCCTCGATCAAAGCGAGACCCATTTAAGGGCCATTCCCTTCTGGGGCGTGGCCCTTTTCGCCTCGGCCAGCGCGGCCGTGCTGCTGGGGATGCTCCTGGCCTGAGAGGACACATGCCCAAGGTCGATGAACCCAGCATCAAGCCCGTGTCCCAGAAGCTGGGGGGCAAGCCCGGGCTCAAGGTGTGCAGCATCGGCGAACCCTCCAAGTCGAAGCTGGGACGCCAGTTGATCGCCGCCATCGGAAAAGCTGGGCGCTTCTCTGCCTTCAAAGATCTGGAGGCTTTCCGGCGCTGGCGCTTCGAATCCTGGGACCTGGTCATCGCCTGGGTGGAGGATCGTCAGCAGCTGGACTCGATCCTGTCCGAGACCCGCGGACGGATCGCGCCTCACGGGGCCGTCTGGACGGTGATCCCCAACACAGCTTCTTTCCCCAAGGGGACCGCGCCGACCATCGCTCAGGGGGATATCTTCGCGGCACCGCCACGCGCGGGCTTAGTCGATGTGAAGCAGGCTAAGATTTCC
>JACPWV010000037.1 GCA_016196905.1 Chloroflexota bacterium
GCTAGAACCGCGCCTTCGCCACGTGCTGGCACACGGCGGAGCGTCACGTCTTGAACACCAGAGCCGTCTGGCGCGGAGAAAGTTACCTTGTAAGTTGTGTCTTCCTTAGCGTCCCCGTCAGTGTCGATCTTGAAGTCGTAGGAAGCGTCAGGGTGGAAGGTGGTTGGGCTGAGGACACCTGCCACGGGGTTGACGGTCATGATCAACACGGTGTTGCCGGGATTAGATGGCGACTGGAAGACGTAGACATCGTTGATGTCCAGCCTCCCCTCTGCAGCCACCAGTGGTGCGTCCAGGTGGTCTGCGGCCCCGGCGAGGAAAGGGGCCACCCCTACCACGAGGGTGAGCAGCACTATCACCGCAGTCGCAAAAGTTGCTAGGTTGCGCACTGTTGCTCCTTTCTTTCGTAGAATTTTCCGAGCCCCGAACGGAGCCTGCCCAGGCCCCAGGGCTTACACGAAATGTTGGTATTTGACAAAGGGGGATCGAGTCGTCCGAGGAAAAACAAAACCCCCTACCCTCTAGCGTCCGGCTTTTCGGCCGGCTCCGTCATCGAATATGGGCACTTGACTTCGTTTTTCCGGGCTCACCTCCTTGACGGATGTCTCTTGGCAGCTGCCGATTTTCCGGTTCTGAAGTCCTATACGGAAGAGGGCGGCCTTTGCATTCATCGCTTGGTGGACTGAAAACAAAAACCCCGTTGATTTCACGGGGTCTAAAGTAGCGCGGGGTTATTCGATTAGAGAGTGCCGATCAATACCAAGTCCCCAGTCGGAAGCGGGCTGCCTCCCTCTGGCTCGACGGTGAGCCCCACTGCCTCGAAGTCGGCGATGGGGCTGGGTGCCTGCACCAGGAGCTGACCTATCCCGTTCGGGTCGACCGTGAAGACGCCGACGCCCGTGGGCTGCTCGCCTCGAATAAGCCAAAGTTGATAGACTTGATCGGGCGCCAATTGAGGCAGGCCCGAAACCACCAGCAGCGCTGCGACCTGCTGTGGGTCGGCCACCAACGTCCCCACGGCCTGCGGTGCAACCTCGGTGCCCTGCAGGGCATGAGTCTGCGAGCCCGGCGAGGCGATCAAAGCCAGCGCCTGCCTTTGTTGCTCTAGTGAGGCGTTCAGTCGGGCCACCTCTCCCTGCAACGCGAACACCAATCCACCTAAAACGATGGCCGCTACGAGGCTGGCTACCGCAAGCCCAGGCAAGAACATCCCTGCCATTCGGGCGAGGGCGCCCGCGACAGGCCTCTCGACAGGCCGCTGAGCGGCGTCCGCCCTCACTCTTGCGAAGAGCGTACTTTTCAGGCTGGCCGAGGGCCGGACCGGCGTGCTGGCGAAGGGCAGCGCCTCAACGACCTCGGCCGCCTCGGCCGCCAACGCTCGGCAGGAGGCGCAGTCGGCCAAGTGGGCCTCGACCCGGCGGAGCTCTTCCGGGGTCAGCGCACCCAAGGCATAGAATGCGATCAACTCTTCTACATGAGGCTCAGACATCGCTAACCCGTTTCTTGAACGTGCTGGGAGCGCAGCAACTCACGCAGCTTATTTAGACCCAGTCGTGCTCGGGTATGCACCGTGCCCAAAGGCTCCCCCGTGCTCTCGGCGATCTCCTGGCGGGTCAGGCCTTGGAAGTAAGCCAGTTCGAGCACGCGGCGTTGCGCCTCGGGCAATCGTTCCAACGCTCGCAAGATCCGTTCGCGTCGTTCCCTAAGCCAGGCCTCCTCGGCTAGGTCCGTGGGCCCCTCGACGCCCCCCAATGGGGAACCCTCGGCCTGAACCAGCTGAGGACGAATGCGCCGGCGACGCAATTCATCGATGGCCAGGTTGCGGGCAATGCCGAAAAGCCAGTTCGCAAAACTTCCGCGCTGAGCCCGGAAAGCCGAAGCGTAGCGCCAAACCCTCCAAAAGGTGTCCTGGACCACCTCCTCGGCGCTGGCGCGGTCGCCCAGCACCTTCATGGCAAGCCCAAGCAGCGCGGAGGCGTAGCGCTCATATAGCATCTCGAGCGCGCGGCTATCCCCTCCGCCCACGCGCAGGACGAGTTCCTCATCCCGGGGCTGTATATCGCTCATCGCGTCTATGGGGAAGGGCAGCCCCGCATTCGAGCGGCCTATCCGTGTGCCCGTTGGGAAGAGCGGATTTCCGAAGACGGACCGGCCACCCTACTAAATACGAGCCACCCCGATTTTTGTATCTACTCGATCTCTCTCACTAGCGAGGGCGCCACTGCCCTCAGTGTGTAAATCAGCTTATACAGGCTCGAAAAACAGCGGCATTATGAACAAAACGGCGCGGAGAGCCAAGAGACCCTCCGCGCCGATGCTTTCCTGCAAGCTAGATTGGCGGGGCGATGTTCATCGCGGCGTTGACATCGCGAAGCTCCAAGGACATGTGGATCTCGCCGCTCTCCCCACCCGCGCCACTCTCTGCATCCAGGGTGAGCTTCACCGGGTAGCCGCCGTCAACCGCCAACCACCAATGGTTCTCCCAACTGCCCGAGAAGCCCAAAGCGGCGCCGCCCTGGCTGGTCCTGTAATGCCAGCTGGGGATGCCGTGGACCAAGTCGGGGCCCACGAAGTCAGCCTCCTCAGGCAGCTCGCTGAAGAAGGCCTCCAGCCAGAACTGGAAAGTGAAAAACCCAAACATCTCCGGGCTGTAAAAGCCCAACGCCTGCCACTCCCCATCGTTCTGGCGGGTCCAGGTGTTGTTGGCCGATTGGATAGCGATAAACTCGGTCACTTGACCAGTACTCTCATCGGTGAAACGAACCCTCTCGGCGCGGGTGGGAACGTTTTGCACCTGGCCCTCACTGCTGAAGTTGCTGGCCTGTGCACCTTCGACCACGCTGACTCCTCGTACGCTCATGCGGAAGGCATAGGCATAGCTGTCGAGGTTGTTGAGGGCCTCGATCTGCGGCGCGAACTCGGGGGCCTCCTCCCCGGCGGCGGTAGCCGCCTGAGTGGCCACCGGCGTCCCCCCGGAGGGTGGGGCCACTCCCCCACCGCCTAGATCACAGGCCAAGGCGGCCAGTGCCAGAAGGATGCCAGCCCACCACCACGGATTTGGCTTCACCGTTCCTCCTTGGGATAGAAATATCGCCTGAGACTTTGCCCGCCCAGATGGGGCGAGTGTATCACCATTCTCCTCCGTGGTCAATAGCTCTTCGATTAAGCCATCACCGAGCGCAGGGCGAACAGGGCAGCCCAGGTCACCACGCCCACCCCAGCCGCCGCCAGGGCGTTGCGAGCGACGATTCGCGAGCCTTCCTGGCGCAGCGCTTGAACCAGCCCAGCCACCGCCCCCAGGGGCGGCAGAAGGAAGGAGAGGGCGTAGAGCAGGCGCTGGGGACGCCGCTCCCACTCCACCAGCAAGAGGCTGGCGTTAAAGATGGAGGAGTAGGTGCCACTCACGATCCCGATCAGGAGCACCAGCACGAAATAACGAATGGTCACGCCGCCGAAGAGGATCAACGCGAAGAGGGTCAGGACCACCGTTAAAGACGTGTTGATGGATCGATCTAGAGTCTGGATGATGCTGTGGTTGACGACGCTCTCCAGCGTCTCTTCCGGCCGACGCCGAATGTTCTCCCGGATGCGATCGAAGACCACGATGCTGTCATGGACGGAGAAGCCGATGATGGTCAGCAGCGCGGTCAGGAAGAGGGCGTCCACCTCCCAACCGAAAATGAGCCCGAAGATGGAGGCCAGCCCCACCACCACCCCCGCATCGTGGAGGACCGCCAGGATGGCGCAGGTGCCGTAGCGAAGGGGATTGGGCACATGGCGAAAGGCCCACGAGATGTAGAGCAGGATCCCCAAGGAGGCGGCCGCCACGGCCAGAACCGCCTGCCGTTGCACCTCGCTGCTGACCGTAGGCCCCACCGACTCGAAACGCAGTTCGCTGAACTCCCCAAAGCGCTGGCGCAGAGTCTCCCCCAGTTGCTGCTTGATGGAGGGATCGATGACCTTGCTGCGGATGAGCAAGGTGCCCTCCCCGGAGGTCTGTACCTTGGTGTCGGTCAACCCCTGGACGGCGAAGATCTCCACGATCTCGGCCGGGGGGATGGAGGAGCCCTGGACAAAGGACAGCTCCAAGAACGAGCCACCGGTGAAATCGATGGAGAGGGGCAAACCAAAAAGGGTCAGGGAGAGCAAGCCGGGCACCACCACCCAAGCGGAGAGCAGGAAGAACGTATAACGCTTACCGACGAGGTCCCACATGGACTAGCGACGCGGAGGCCAGAAGATCTGGGCCCGCCGCCGATTGATAATGATCACCTCGCTCGACCAGCGGATCTCCGGCTGGGGGGTATATACCGCCCGGGCACCGGTGAGGGGAACGAAGGTTTGCTTCAAGGTAGCCAGGGCCGTGCGCACATCGGCCTGCTTGGCCAGGTGCAGATAACCGTTGACTGCGAAGGGGGGCACGCTGACCAGCACCTCGTATTTGGCCTTTTCGATGTATTCGAAAGGGCGGATCCGCTGGCGATCCTGGGGGGTGGTGGGCGGCTCGTGGGGCACCCCCAGGGCGATGGCGTCCCGGTTGATCTGGGCGAAATCGCGCACCAGGGGCTCGGCGCTCGGGTTTTCGATGGGGGTGGTGGAGACCTCCTCCAGAACGATGGGGTCGTCCAAGGTGCCGAAGTTCAACAGATCCGTGAGACGAAGCTCACCCGTGAGGAGATTGCCGATGATGCGATGGGTATCGGTCAAAAACTCAACCTGGATCACCTGCCCCGCGCGCGCTTCCATCGATCCCTCCCTTTGCGTTAGCTGGCGATCGGGCGGACAAAGCTCGCCCGTCGCCTGTTCACGATGGCCGCCGGCCGCGTCCAATTCAAGCTGGGCTGGGGCATATAGACGATGTGCACCCCAGAGAGGGGAAGGAAGGTGGGGATGGTCTCAGCCAAGGCCTTACGCAGACTGACCTCCCGGACCAGGTGTAGATCGCCGATGACGCTGAAGGGCGGGATATTCAAATGCACTCGATGCCGCACCTTCTCGCGGTACTCCCGGGGGCGCTCGGCCTCTCCCCCGTTAGGGAGGGACAGCAGGATGCCCTCCTTGAAAACGTGCACGAAATCGACCATGGCCGGGAGCTCGTTGTCGGCGAAACTGGAGATGCGCACTTCTTGCAGCCCCAAGGAGACCTCAGAGTGCACATTGAGCACATCACTCAGCCGACGGATGCCCACCTCCAATTTTCCCACGATGCGATGGGCCTCGGTGAGAAACTCCACCTCCACCACGCCCGGGCGCGTCTCCATGGTCCTCCTCCGCTTTGCCCGCGTTAGATACCAAACCAGCGCGGGTCGTGAACCAGATCCATTTCCATGATCAATCTCAGAAAGGTGCGGGTGACCACGATCGCGGTGAACATGCTCGCCAGCACCCCGATGGCCAGGGTCAGTGCGAAACCCTTGACCACGCTGGCCCCGAAGGTGGAGCCAAACCAGAACAGCACTCCGCAGGTGATCAGGGTGGAGAGGTTGGAGTCGCGAATGGAGGGCCAGGCCCGGTTGAACCCAGCCTCTATCGCCAGGCGCAAGCTCTTACCCGCGCGCAGTTCCTCCTTGAGCCGCTCGAAAATCAGGATGTTGGCGTCCACCGCCATGCCGATGGAAAGTATAAAGCCCGCGATCCCCGCCAGGGTGAGCACCACCGGGACGAGCTTGAATAGAGCCAGAACGACCAGCGCGTAGGTGGCGAGGGCCACATCCGCCAAAAAACCGGGCAGGCGATAGTAGAGCAGCATGAAGAGCACCACCAGGGTCAATCCGATCACCCCGGCCAGCCGGCTGCGCTGGATGGAGTCCTCCCCCAGGGTGGGGCCCACCGTCCGGTTGGTCTCGATGCGCAGAGGTATAGGGAGCTGGCCGTAGCGCAGACGGATGACGATGCTGTTAGCCTCCTCGGGGGTGAAGCCTCCTTGTCGGGTCAACTGAACCTGACCGGTGGGGATCGTATCAGCAATGGTGGCGCAGCTGACCACCACTTTATCTAACACGATGCACATGACCTGGCCCACGTTCTCCCGAGTATAATCGGCGAATAAGCGGGTGCCCTCGGAGTCCAAAGTGAAATTGATCTCGATCTGGCCCAGGGGATTGGTGTTAAGATCGGCGCTGGTCAGGTTTCGTCCTAGCAAGATGGTACGATATACAGGCTCCTCAGGTGTGGGCGAGGCGAGGGGGGTGGCCTGGGGCTCCACGGTTGGAGTGGGCGATACTTCGCTAGTGGCGGAGCCGGTAGTTACGACCGGAGTGCCCTCGGGCAGGAAGACCTGGCCAGCGTGGATGAACTCCAGCAGCCCGGTTTGGCCGAAGGTGGCGATGGCCCGATCGGGGTCGGAGAGGCCCGGCAGCTCCACGATGATGCGGCGTTCCCCCTGCAGCT
This sequence comes from Chloroflexota bacterium, assembly GCA_016196905.1. GTDB lineage: Bacteria > Chloroflexota > Anaerolineae > UBA7937 > JACPPX01 > JACPWV01. The sequence goes on from JACPWV010000037.1 coordinate 6,391, forward strand.
GAATGAGGGGCTCAGACACACCCAGTCCGTTCACCCGGTCCTCGATGATGCGCCGCGCCGTCTCCAGCGTCCCCGGCGGCAAGGGCTGATCCGGCGGGAGATCCGCCTCCAAGAGCACCTGCAGCCCGCCTTGCAGGTCGAGCCCCTGGCGCAGGGCGATCTCGCGTTGGATCACCACATCGCCCAGGCGCAGGTTCAGGCCGGGGTTATCGGGGAAATCCACCCACAGGGCGGCCAAGGCCAAGAGGATGATGCCGATGAGGGTGGTGAGAGTCCGTCCGGGCATGAGTTTTATCTCGAGTCCATCAACAACAAAGGATGATTATATGTGCCCCCGTTTTTTATGCAAACACAGAACGATACTGAAACCCACCCGAGTGCGAGCTGCCTTCCGACTTTCTACATCTTCTGTCCCATTAAGCGCTCATCGAGCGTTATGTAATATGGGGGGAGAAATCTATGAGAGTAGTTGAAGCTCGACTAAGAGCGAGCGGGCTCTAGAGTTACCCATGTCAAATTTTAAGGTTCAGCAAGTGGTTTAGCGAGTGGTTCAGTCAGTGCCATATGCTATGCTACACTTTAGACAGAGCCCAGATGGTCTGCGGAATATTCAAGATCGTTCAATTTAGTCAGAAATTAGACCCTAGTGGAGCGGCCATGGAGGATGAATCCAGCCACCGAACTTCAATGCCGGCGCCTGGCAAGGCTGAAGCAAAATGTCCAAGATGGTACAATGCTACGGTGGATTTAGATTTTTTTGGGGGGGGGCGGAGATGAGTCCTATGCACTGGGGGGTGCCAAATGGAACTCACTCCAAGAGAGGTAGAGGTGTTGCGGTTACTGGCGCGAC
>JACPWV010000038.1 GCA_016196905.1 Chloroflexota bacterium
GCCTCGAACCAGACGTAGATACGCTTGGTCTCCCAGCCAGGAAGGGGAACCGGCACCCCCCACTCCAGGTCGCGGGTGATGGGCCGGCCTTTCAATCCGTCGCGCAGCATGTTGCGGGTGAATTTGAGGACGTTGGGTCTCCAAAAATCCTTGTCCTTGAGCCAATCTTCTAGCCGCTGGCTGAAAGCAGGGAGGTCCAAGAAGAAGTGTTCCGTCTCGCGCACGATGGGCGTCGTCCCATCGTTTTTGCAGCGGGGCTCGATGAGATTGATCGCATCGAGCAGGTTGCCGCAGTTGTCGCACTGATCCCCGCGGGCCTCGCCGAAGCCGCAGATGGGACAGGTCCCCTCCACGTAACGGTCGGGCAGGAATCGCCCCTCTTTCTCGCAGAACAACTGCTGCTGGGTCTCGCGGTAGATGTACTCCTTCTCGTAGAGCCGGCTAAAGAAATCCTGAGAGATCTTGTGGTGGTTCTCGGTGTCGGTGTGGGTGTAGAGATCGAAGGAGATCCCGAACGAACGCAAGGCGTCGATGATCCGTTGGTGGTAGCGGAGAAAGAGAGCCTCGGGCGGGATGCTCTCACGGTCGGCGGCCACGGTGATGGGGGTGCCGTGGGAGTCGGAGCCGGAGACCATCAGCACCCGATTTCCGGCCAGCCGATGGTAGCGGGCCAGAAAGTCCGCGGGCAGGAAGGAACCCGCCGCGTTGCCCAGGTGGGGGTCCCCACTGGCGTAGGGCCAGGCGACGAAGATGCCGATGGTCTCAGGCAAGGCTAGCTCCTCTTAAATCGTCCGATTTCAAGCAAGGCCAGCGTCCGTTTTTTTCGCGGTAAGCAAATAGTATACCACAGGAGACGGCTCAGCTCGCATGATCCTCCACAGACAGAGGCCGAACCGGAGCTCAGCAGCATACAGAGCTGACAGCCGCGGGACGGGGGCTAGATGCCCCTCACCCTTGCCTCTCCCCCTTTGAAGAGGAGAGGGGCGACGGCTGGTCGCGGGCCACTGGCCGTTCGTGCTAACCGCCAGTTGCCGAGCACCAAAAACGACGCGAGCCGCCCAGACAGCGGCCGCATCGCTTCTGTGGAGTCAGGCGGCTTGCCTAATCGACCTCGATGATCCGATAGTGGTGGGTGATCTCGGCTATACCCTTGATGGTCGAGCCCACCGAGCAGTACTTGTTCTCGGCCAGGTCGATGGCCCGCTCGATGTGCTCCCTCTTGAGCCCTTTGCCGCGGAAGACGAAATCCAAGTGGATGTGGCGGAAGGTCCAGGGCGGCTGGGGGTCCTGCACCTTGGAGATGTAGATCTCCAAATCGCGCAGGTCCTGGCGCTGCTTGGTCAGGATGTGCACCAGGTCGGCCGAGATGCAGCCGGCCAGGCTCTGCAATAACAGCTCGGAGGGCATGGAACCCTTGGGCGGGCTGGAGGCGGACATGACTATGGAGTGCCCCGAGGAGTCCAGCCCCATAAAATCTAGCCCCTCGATCCACTTCACCACGACCACGTGTTCAGCGATATGATCCTCGTTGGCTAGCTCGGCGATCTGGGTCGCGGCGTTCCCAGCCACTTTTAACTCTCCCAATAATGCTTGTGGACCATGGCGCAAGCGTTGTAGACAACCTCGATTTCGTTCTCCTGGCAGAATCTCACCGCTTCCGGCGACTCGGCTCCGGGCTGCATCCAAACTCGGGTGATCCCCAGCGCGGCGCACTCCCGCACGATCTGTGAGCTGACCCGCGGCGGCACCACGATATTCACGACTTCGGGGCGTTCGGGCAGCTCAGCTAAGCTTCGAAAAACCACGGCGCCTTGGTATTCGCCGCCCCTGGGGTTCACCGGGTAGATGGTGTAGCCCGCGCCGCGCAGGTTGTGGTAGATGATGTTCCCGTACTTGGCGGGGTTCGTGGAAAAACCGACCAGGGCCCAGGTCCGCCGGGCCACGAAATCGCGGATTAGCTCTGCCTGCGCTCGCTCCTGTGTCGCGATCTCAGCCATCTGTGCACACTCTCACGAGATAAGGGTCGCCCCTTCTAGTATATCCTATCGATCAAGCAGCGCGCGGTATCAAGCTGACACCCCTTCAATTCTATGCCTACCTGCTCTACGCAAGCGTTGCCTCGCTTACGATGCCTCCTCACGCAGTACGCGCAGCGCCAAATCGGGGCGATCGGTGATCAGCCCGTCGATGCCCAATTGAGCGAGCCGACGCATCTCGGCAGGCTCGCTGATAGTCCACACCAGAAGGCCATAGCCGTTCGCGCGCGCCCTACCCACAAACTCGGGGTTGAGCATCTGGTGATGGGGACAGAGGACATCGAAACTCGTCTCGCCCATTCGCCAGGCACGCATCCAGGCGGCCTGCCGTCGAGGCGCCAGAAGCAGACCCGTGCGCACGCGAGGATCGAGATGGCGCAAATGCCACAGCACGAACGGATCGAACGAGGAGAAGAGGACCCGATCGAGAAGGCCACGCTCAGCGACGATCCCCAGCGCGCGGCGGCCGATATGGGCGCGCCGTCGCCGCACATCGACCTTAAGCTCAATATCGATGAGCGACGCGCTGGATGCCACCTCGAGCGCCACTTCTAAAGTCGGGATGCGTTCGCCCTCAAAACGAGGATGGAACCAGGATCCGGCATCCAGGGCCTTCAGCTGGCTGAGGCTGAGAGAGCTGACGCGGCCGCGGCCGTTGGTGGTTCGATCGACGCTCTCATCGTGAATCACCACCAACTCGCCGCTGCGACAGGGGCGCACATCGAACTCCACCCCATCGGCTCCCAACTCCAGGGCGACGCGCAGGGAGGCTAGAGTGTTCTCCGGGGCGACTTGCGGAGCGCCTTTGTGGCCCAGGATGAGCGGCTGGAGCCCGCCTAAGGCGGACGAGTGGGGGCGAGTTCTCGATAAACCGCGCGACTCTCGCCAGCTACCTGAAGTCGGTGCGCTAGCGAAAAAAGGCGAGTTGTGGAGAAAGGA
>JACPWV010000019.1 GCA_016196905.1 Chloroflexota bacterium
CACCGCCTCCCATTCGAGTTTCCGATCGTACTCCAACATGGCCTTGACGTCGGTGCGCTCATCAAAGGGAGTGGGCTTGAAGGCGGGCCGGCCGCCCAGAGCCACGATCTTGTCGGCCAGGAACTCGGCGTGCTTCATCTCAGCGGCGATGTCCGGCCGCAGGATCTCGCGCACCTCCTCACCGTCGATGCCCAGGGCCATGCTGGTCTGCTGGAGGTAACGGATGGCCGCCCCCAGCTCCAGAGCCAGATCCTGGTTCAATCCCGCGATGAGCTGTTCTTTGGTGGTTGCCATTCACAACCCCCTTTCTTTTGCCTCGAAGTGTTTTGCCGAGTTCCCTCGCGCGGATCAGCGTCCCCGCCGCCGGGCGGGCTTTGCCGGCCCAGCCCGTCGCCTGGGTGCCGATAGACCCGGTATCGCCCAGCGAACCCCGCCCAAAAAGGCAGCCTGATACAGCAGGGAAGCCGCCGCGGCTCCTAGCAGAGGCCCGATCCAATACACCAGGTGATCGTCCCAAAAGCCGGACGCCAGAGCCGGGCCGAGGCTGCGGGCTGGGTTCATGGAAGCGCCGGTGAGGGGCCCGCCCATCAGGATATCGAGGGTGAGCACCAGCCCGATGGCCAGGCCCGCCAAAGGCGTGCTGCCGCGCTCGTCCACTGCCACCCCGAAAATGGTGAGCACCAATAGAAAGGTGAGCACAGCTTCGATGAGCACGCCCTGGGGGGCCGAGAGGTGATCGGCAAGGCGCGTCGTCCCCAGATGGGTTGCCGCGGCGATCTGATCGGGGGAGACGAGTTTCAACACCACCCCCGCCACCACCGCGCCGAAAAGTTGGGCCAAGATATAAGTCCCGGCCACGGCTGCCTCGATCTTGTCGGCTAAGAGCATAGCCAGCGTGACCGCGGGGTTGATGTGGGTGCCGGAGATGTGGCCCAAGGCGTAGCTCATGGCCATCAGGGTAAGCCCGAAGGCCAAAGCTATCTCCAGCGTTCCTCCGCCGGCGACCACCGCCCCCGCCCCGATGAAAACCAGGGCGAAGGTCCCCAGAAACTCGGCCAGTGCCGGCCGCCAGATCCTTTCGAGATCCATCTTGGCTCCTTTCGTGAAAGGATTTCGAGAGGGTTCCGGGCCCTCCCGATAAGTGTTTAGCGCACGTATTTCTGATAACGCGCGTTGAGGCGGCCCCAATGCAGGTTGGTCAGGAAGTTATCCACGTACCTGGCGCGGGCCGGGCCATCCTTGTGATAGTAGGCGTGCTCGAAGACATCGCAAGCGATCAAGGGAATCCCGCCCCAGATGGCTCCATAGGCGTGCTCATCCACCAGCGCATGGAGCAGGCGCTTGGACCACAGGGCATCGTAGACCAAAAGCGCCCACCCGCTCAGCTTGGCCGAGATGGCCGTCGCTTTGAAGTCGGCCTTCCAGGCGTCCAGGGAGCCGAACTCCGCCTCGATGGCCTTCACCACAGCGGCGCCCTTGGCGGGGTCGCCGTCGCCCCCCATCCCCTCCCAGTAGACGTCGTGGAGAAGGGCCCCAGCGTGGTTCCAGGTGAAGCGCCGCTTCAGCTCCCCCACCACGCTGTAGTTGCCGTTGGCCGCGGCGCGATCGGCCGTCTCCAGTCCCTTCTCGATGTTGTTGAGGGCGGTGACGTAGCCCTTGTGATGGGTGTTGTAGTGCCAGTCCGCGGTCTCCGGGCTGATCACGTTGGCCAGGAGCTTCTTGGCCTCCTCGTCCGAATAGGGACGCGGATTGAACTTCCACTCGTAAGGCATCCTGTACCTCCTTTGGGTTTTTGTTTTTACTCGATCTTGAGACCCTCTAGCGCGTGGCCAGGGCGCGAACTTGGTCTACCAGCGGCCCTCGCTGGGGGATGACCCCGCTCAGGCGCGACGCGAACCGCCCCTGGGCATCGAACAGGATGAAGGTGGGGGTGAGTTCAAGCCCGTAGCGGCCGATCAAGTCGCGTCCCAAGGGCGTGGCGATGTCCACCCGCGCCACCCGCGCGATGCTGCGCAGGTCCTGTTCGATCCCATCCACGATGGGCTCCGCCGCCATGCAGGCCAGTCAATAGTTGGAGTAGAGCTCCAGGAGCACCGGCTGGCCCGAGGCCAAGGCTGCCTCGAACTCGGCGGCGTCCTGGATGGTGCTCTGACCGGGACGAAGCAGGAAATAGCCACCCACCAAGAGCCCTGTCAGCGCCAAGGTGAGCAGCGCGCCCGGCAGCCCTCCTCTCCAACGCAGCAGGAAGCTGCCGGCGATCAATAAGACCAGGAGCGCCGTGATGAGGTAAGAGTGCTGGTTGAGAAGTTGAAGCATCCCCCACCGAGAGTGGCCGCGCAGCCCGTCATCGCATCAGTAACGATTCGGTGGCGATGACCAACCCATTTTGCCATCTCCGCTGGATATTGTCAAGACGGTGAGAGGCCGTACGGGCATCGCCTGGCGCGGCGTTTAGCGCCGCGCCAGGATGTAGCCATGCGAACTCCCTGCAGGGGGAGGCGAATTCTAGGGTGGGGCGAAGCAGTCGCCCCGTTTAGTCGAGCAAAGGGACCAGGATGAAATCGACGTCCCGTTGGCGCCAGGACTCGAAGACGGCCACACCCTCGCGCGGTTCCGGGGGGATGAAGCCGGGCGCCTCGGCCACCAGGGTGTGCATACCCGGAGGCACCTGCTCGAAGCGATAAACGCCATCGGCGCCGGTGACGCGCAGGCCTACTCCCAGCAAACGAACCACTGCGCCCGCCACCGGATTGCCCAGCGAGTCGCGCACCTGGCCGGAGATCTCCCCGGGCAGGTAGCCAGGCTTGGGCATGGCCTTGAGAGCCGCGAAGGCCGGGCGGCGCTGGATGGCGCTGGCCTCGTCCTGCGGGTTGGGCCGATAGAGAAGGGATATCCAACGCTCGCTGTGGCAGTAATCGTAGTGGCCCTCGGCCCCGAAATCGAGGTTGTAGACGAAGAGGACCCCCATCCAGGGCCAGTTTCGATAGGCGTAGTCGTAAGCCCGCACCAGGTAGTCCGCTTGCGAGGCCTCGTCCACCGCTTGCCATTCGCGATCCTGCCAGGACGGATGCGCTAGGCATTCCTGGGGCGGGGTGGTCAGCCAGCCGAACTCCAGCGCCCACATCTCCTTCCCTGCATCCCCGAACTGCTCCATAATCGCGCGCTGTTGCTCGGCCCGCCGAAAGGCCAGGCCGTTGGCACGACAGGGGTCCAACTCGGGCGGCTGGCCGAACCCGTAGGGATGGGTGCCCAGGATGTCGAAATAACCCTGCGCTCCAGCTTGGTACATGCCGCGCAGGAAAGCCAGATCGTCCACCGCCCCGGGAAAAGGCGTCGCGCTCGGCGCACGACCGCAGCCCTCCTGTCCGACGGTGGCCAAGCCGGCGGCGATGACCCAGGCATCGGGATCCTCGGCCTTGATGCGAGGATAGACCGCCTGCAGCATCCGGGCGTACCAAGCCGGCTGCGGCGCTCGGCCGTTCCACTCCAAGGGCAAGTTGGGCTCATTCCATATCACGTAGCCGCGCACCCAGCCCCGGCCGCGGCGAGCCAAGTCGGCCATGAAATCGGCGAAGGCCTGGATATTCAGGGGCGGGTCATCTTCGCTCTCCTGGGATGAGCGCCAGGCCCAGTCCGGGGCGTGGCTCACCCGCAGGATGACCTGCTTCCCGTGAGCCACCGCGGCGGAGAGGATATCTTGGATGAACTCCCAGCGATAGGGCGGCCCGCCCTGGGGGGTCACATCCTCGCGCTCGATCTCGCTCCAGTCCAGGTAAGTGATGAACCAGGTGAAGCCCAGCTCATCCAAAAGCGACAGATTTTCGACATTGGCCAGGTGGGCGCCGTAGCTCAAATAGTTGCTGGGCACCGGGAAAGAGCTCGGCTCGACTGGCGAGGTTGGGGAGGGGACGGGAGTCGATGCGGGCGCAAGGGTAGGCTGGGGAGAATTCGTCGGCGGGGCCATCTGACAGGCCGCCAAGAGGAACGCAGCGACGCTCACGGACAAAAAGCGTCGCGTTGTCATCTCGGCATGCATGGCTGCGTAGCGTCCTACTTTGACCTTTTCAGCTGACCGAAGCCCTCTGCGTGTCTTACCAGTACGGTCGGGGGACGTGGTTTCGGCCGTGGCGAGTTCGGAATCCCGTACCAGAAAGTCAGTTTGGCTTCCTCGCCTGGAACCACAAGAGGGATGGTTACAAAAACCTCAGGGGATCCTTGCCGGCCTATGTCAGGAAGCCTTTCGACCAGCCAGCTCTCGTCTTTATGAACCTGCATGATAAAGGCGCCCCCCTCGGCCTTGACCCTTATCTGGACGTTCGACGCTGGTCTCCTCCCGGTGCTTCGAATGTGCACAAGCATGCCGGATGTGAGCATGACCCAGCCAGGAACTTCAGGCCGCATCACGCGGACGGACAATTGCCCTAACGGACCGTGGCAGCCAGGTGGCTCGGTGGGCTCCTCTAAGCCAGGATACTCGGTCAGCTCGGTTAGGCTATACTGCACTTTGGGCCGCAAAAAGGACAGCTCGAACCAGTGAAGGCCCAAAGAGGAAACCGCTACTAGAAGCGCTAACCACCCTATCGGGTCAATACACACTGCTGTATCCCCCCAGTATCTAGCATAGCTCTATAGTAACCCTGCGGGTTAGCACACTATCCACATCTTGATTGTACCCCAAGCCGACAAACGCCAGCAAACAGCGCAAGTAAAAAAACCGCAAGTGCAATGCGGCTATGGCAGGTATGTACGGAAAAGCCACCTGAATATTCAGGTAGCCACCATAATATTCAGGTGATGATCCAGGTCGGTGTTTCTGGGCCTACGGATGGAGGAGCATCTTGCCGAAATGCACTCGCTCCTCCATGCGCCGGTGCGCCTCGGCGGCCGCCTCCAGAGGATAAGTCGTATCGATAACGGGCACGATCAATCCCTGCGCCACCGCATTCAGCACCTGGCGCAGCTCCCCCCGGCTTCCACCGTAGCATCCGAGCAGCTTTAGCTGCTTTACAAAAAGCTGTCGGATGTTAAAGCGACCCTCAGCCCCGGTGGTGGCCCCGCACGTCACCAGCCGCCCGTTGCGGGTCAGGCTGGCCACGCTCTTGTCGAAGGTATCCTGTCCCACATGCTCCACGACCACATCCACACCGCGTTTGTTGGTGAGCCTTTTGATCTCCTCGGCGAAATCGACCTTGGTGTAGTTGATCCCGAAGTCAGCCCCCAGAGCCCTCGCCTTTTCGAGTTTCTCGTCGCTGGAGGCCGTGGCGAAGACGCGGCAGCCCACCATCTTGGCGATCTGCACCGCCGCGCTGCTCACCCCGCTCCCCGCCGCCAAGACCAGGACATCCTCGCCCGGCACGATTTGCGCGGCGCTGATCAGCATGTGCCAGGCGGTGAGCGTCGAGAGGGTGACTGCTGCCGCGGCGTCGAGTTCGAGCCCCTCAGGCAACGGCAGAATGCTGCGGGCCGGTGCTTTTACGAACTCGGCGTAGCCGCCGTTGGACATCTGGCCCAGCACATCCGCACGAACGCAGGTGGTCTCCTGGCCGGCCAGGCAGTATTCGCAGGTGTTGTCGAAGAGCCAGGGAGCAATCGACACCCGTTGCCCGATCTCCATCCCCTGGACGGCTTCCCCCACCTGGGCCACCTCCCCGGCCACCTCGCTGCCCCCGATGTGGGGCAGGGGGACTTTGACGAAGCCGGTGCGGCACCACAGGTCGAGGTGGTTGACCCCGCAGGCGCGCACCCGAACCAGCACCTCATCGGGTCCGATCTGGGGCTCGGGCACATCCTCGAGGCGTAAAACCTCCGGGCCGCCGTACTCGCGATAGACGATCGCTTTCATCGAATCGTTCCTCCTCGCTGCGAATTCGCCTCAGGCGGCTGAGATGGGCGCGATGCGCACATGCTCGAGTTCAAGCCACTGGCGATGGGGGACCGGCAGCAGCCCGAAGTCGAGTTCGCCAGAGGCACTCAACACCGCGTATTGGTTATCC
>JACPWV010000016.1 GCA_016196905.1 Chloroflexota bacterium
ACCAAGGCGGGGCCCAGCAGCATCGCCGAGGGTTTAGTGTGTGGCCTGCCCCTGGTCCTGTTCGATTTCGTCCCTGGTCAAGAAGAGGGTAATGTGGGCTACGTGCTCGATTCTGGAGCGGGTTTCTTCGCCCCGACGCCCCATCGAGCCCGCGAGGCGGTAGAACACCTCTTGAGCGATCCGCTCCTCAGGCAGCGCATGATAGCTGCCGCGCGGGCAACGGCGCGACCCGAGGCGGCTCTGGAGGCCGCGCGGCGGATAGTCGAGCTACTATCTGCACTTTTCGAGGTGAGCTATGCCGAAAGGAAATTCAGTGCAGCGAGTCGATGAGATCCTGATTCAGGTGTCGGATGTGCAGCGCTCGCTCAAGTTCTATCGAGACGGTCTCGGAATCGCCTTGAAGGCGACCGCATACGGCGATGACTCCTTCGAGGCAAACGTCGGCGGGGTGCGGTTCCTCATTCACCCCGACTTTGATGGGTCGCTCAAGAACGTCCATCGCGGCGCGGGGATCCATATCCATTTCTGGGTGCCGGACGCCGATGTGTATTATGCGCTGCTTCGTAAACGCGGAATTCAGGTCATTGAGCCACCCGAGAACCGGCCGTGGGGTCGCCACTTGGCCGTGGTTGATCCCGACGGTTACAGGATCGAGATCCTCGGCCCGGTGAAGAAGGCCAAGCGTCAGGGAAAAGGAGGGGCGCCTACCCCCGCGGCCAAGCAGTAGCTCCCGAAGACGATTGGGCGACGCGCAAACAGCCACGAGACGCGCATCGCGACCAAGCCCATTCCGGCGTGGCGGAACCAATTCGATAGTCTGCTCATCCAGATAGATAGCCTCTTGATAGGGCCTTGGACCTCAAAAGTCCTATAATCCAACCGGACCGAGTTTCATAGGGGCAACCATGCGGGTGGTGATCACCGGCGCAGGTGGCCAGTTGGGGCGCAGCCTTCAAGAGGCCTTCGCCGGTCGTGAGTTGCTGCCGCTGAGTCACGCCGATCTAGAGGTGAGTGATCCCTCGGTGGTGGGCGGCTTGATCGCGCTGAAACCGGAGCTGGTTTTGCACGCCGCAGCTATGACCGATGTGGATGGTTGCGAGCGGGACCCGCGCCGGGCTCACGAAGTGAACGGGCTGGGGACGCGCTGGGTGGCCGAGGCGTGTCGAGCCACTAGCGCGATCATGGTCTACTTCAGCACCGATTACGTGTTCGACGGACATCGCCAGGAGCCCTACGCCGAGGAGGACCCGCCCCACCCCATCAACGTCTATGGGCGCACCAAGCTGGAGGGCGAGGTGGAGGCGCGTTCCATCTTGGATCCCGATCGACTCTACATCGTGCGCACGGCTTGGCTTTACGGGCCGGGAGCCAACAACTTTGTAGAGAAGGTGCTACGCCTGGCGGCCCAGCGCGAGTCAATTTCCATGGTGACCACCGAGGTGGGCTCCCCCACCTACACCGAGGATCTCTCTCGCGCCGTCCGCCGTTTGGTCGAACAGCCACAGTACGGCATCTATCACCTCACCAACCAGGGCGCCTGTTCCCGTTACGAATGGGCGGCACATATCTTGCAGCTGGTCGGCATGGTCGATTACCCCTTGCATCCTATCGAACGCTATGAGCGGCCGGCGGCGGCGCCCCCCCAGGTCATTTTAGCCAATACCCGCGCCGCCGCCCTGGGCATCCGCCTGCGGCCTTGGCGCCAGTCGCTGGCCGATTATATGGCGCATCGCGATGGCTGAAGATCAGCACGTTTCGGTGGTCATCCCGCATTGGAATCGCGCCGGGTTCCTCCCCGCTTGTCTGGGCTCGTTGCGAGGGCAGACCTATACCCGACACGAGGTGATCCTGGTGGATAACGGTTCGACGGATGGATCCCTGGAGTTGCTGCGCGGCGAGTATCCGTGGGTGCGGGTAATTGAGCTTAGAGCGAACCGAGGCTTCGCCTTCGCGGTTAATCACGGGATCGAGGCCGCGCGCGGGGAGTTCATCGCCCTGTTCAACAACGATGTCCAGGCCGATCCGCGTTGGTTGGAGCAGTTGTTGTCCGCGCTGGGGACGCACCCCGAGGCGGGGATGGCCACACCCAAACTGCTCTTGGATGACCGACGGGAGCTGATCAATGCTGCGGGTGACTACTATTCCCTCGCGGGGGTGCCTGGCAACCGCGGGGTCTGGGAGGAGGATCGCAGCCAGTTCGACCGAATGGAGTATGTCTTCGGCCCGGGTGGAGCGGCCTCTCTCTTTCGGCGAACGATGCTGGAAGCGCTATGCGAGACTGACGCCCAGGGCCGCCGCGAATATTTCGATGAGGATTTCGTCAGCTACTGCGAGGACATCGATCTGGCCTGGCGGGCCCAACTGGCCGGTTATAAGTGCATCTATGTGCCAACATCGCTTGCTTATCACCGGCTGAGCGCGACCGGAGGCGGGGCTTTGGCCAGTTACTACAATGGCCGCAATTTCTTGTACGTCATTGCCAAGGATTACCCCGGCGCGTTGCTGAAAAAATACTGGCCGCGCATCCTGCGCGCCCAATGGCGCATTACCTGGGAGGCGCTCCGGGCCTGGCGAGGAGAGGCCGCGCGGGCGCGGCTGCGGGGCCAACTGGTTGGGCTGCTCACCTTTCCGCGCATGCTGGCCAAGCGGCGCCGAGTTCAACGCAGCCGACGACTCCCCGATGCGGAATTGGAGGCGCTCCTGAGCCATTGAGGTGAACTTCCATTGCGCGCATCGGTTTGACCGTGGCTCAGAATGCGGATATGATTGCCCGCTGCCACGATCCCGAGGGCGAGGTGCGCGTCTCGGTATCCGCACGACACTCGCGAGGGCGGCAGCCGCATCACCAGGGATGGGATGCGATTGATGAGCCTGGCGACGGTGTGGAAGGTCGGGGAAGCTAGAGCAAGCAAGGGAGCTTCAAATCGAAAACGAGCGTCCTCATCTGAGTGTGATCATTCCCGCTTACAATGAAGA
>JACPWV010000017.1 GCA_016196905.1 Chloroflexota bacterium
GCGCCCAGGGCCAGCGCGATGGGGTTCACCCCGTCGATGATGGCCTGCTCCGGCATCGACTTGGTGCGCAGGCCCTTCTTCAGCGTGGGGGAAGCTTGGCCCTTGGTGAGGCCGTACACCCCGTTGTTGAAGACGATGTAGGCCATGTCCAGGTTGCGCCGGCCAGCGTTCACGAAATAGCCCGCCCCGCTTCCATAACCACCCCCGTCGCCGCCCACGGCGATGCTCTCCATCCCGTGATTGGCCAACTTGGCCCCGGTGGCCGAGGGCAGCACTCGACCGTGCAGGGTGTGGAAGCCGTAGGCGTTGATGTAGTGGGGGGTCTTGCCCGAGCAGCCGATGCCGGAGAAAACTGCCGCCCGATGGGGAGGGATGCCCAACTCGGCCAGCGCCATCTGCAAGGCGCTCAGGATGCCGAAATCGCCGCAGCCCGGGCACCAATCGTTCCATACCTCGGTACGAAATTCTTTTGCCGTCAAAGTCGTCGCCTGTGCCATCATCGCCTCCCCAAGTCCGAAGCTCGTCTATCCACCCGGGTGAGAAACCATGACGCGTTGGGCCTGGCCCCCCAGTGCCCTCTCGACCCCCTCCACGATCTCGTTCTGGGAGAAGGGCCGGCCATCGTACTTGACCACCAGGCGGGGGATGTGCACGCTGGTCATCTCCCGGATGAGCCCAGCCATCTGTCCCGAGTAGTTGGCCTCGATGGCCACCAGCTGCTGGGCTGAGCGGAGTACCTGGCCGATGGCCTCCGTGGGAAAGGGGCGCAGCAAGCGCAACTGCAAGAAGTTGACGGTGTGGCCCTTCGCCTGTAGCTCGGGCAGCGCATCCAGGATCGGCCCTTTGGTCGATCCCCAGCTCACGATGGTCACATCCGCCTTGTGGGGACCGTGGAGGGTGTATTTGTTTTTTTCTGGGATCTCCTGGGCGGCCACCTCCAACTTCTTCATGCGCTTCTCCATTTGGGCCAGGCGATGCTCGATCCCCTCGCTGATGTGCCCCTTGGGGTTGTGCTCGTCGGTGGTGGCCCAGAACAGGCCGCCCTCCTGGCCAGGGGTGGCCCGCGGGGTGATCCCCGTCTCGGTGGGCGCGTAGCGCAGGTAGCCGTCGCCCGCCTGAGGCGGGGGATCGGCGGGCTGGTGGAGGCTGCCGCGGTCGATCTTTAGATGGGACATGTCAGGCCGCGGCACGCTGCGATAGCTGGTGGCGATGAGTTTGTCCAGCAGCACGATCACCGGCATCTGGTAGCGATCGGCCCAATTAAAGGCCTCGAAGCTATCATAGAAACTCTCGATCACATCCCCGGGGGCGATGACCAGGTGAGGGAACTCTCCGTGGCTGGGGTGCAGGGCGATGCGCAGATCCGCCTGTTCGCTGCGGGTGGGCAGGCCGGTGCTGGGCCCGCCGCGCTGGTAGAGGAAGATCACCGGGCCGGGAGCCTCGGTGATGGCGGCAAACCCCACTCCTTCAGGCATCAGCGAGAAGCCGGGCCCGGCGGTGGAAGTCGAGGCGCGCACCCCCATGTGGGCGGCGCCCACCGCCATGTTGATGGCGGAGATCTCATCCTCGGCCTGGATCACCAGGAAGTGATATTTGCGCTGCTGGGACTCCAGATAAACGGACTCGTCGGTGGCCGGGCTGATGGGGTAGTAGGTTTGGAAAGCCAGGCCCGCCTTGAGCTTGCCGATGGCCACGGCCTGGGCGCCGCGCATGAGGATCTGATCCGGGCGCGGCTTCTGGGCGGAGATACGGTGGGGGAAATCGTCCCCGAATGTCTCGCGCGCATAGCGATGAGCGGTCTGCAAGGCCATCAAGTTGAGCTCGCCTACCTTGGCTTTGCGGCCGGTAAAAGTCTCGCGGATGATCTCCGCCACCAGATCCAGGTCGTAATCCAGCAGAGCAATCGACGCGCCCAGGGCCAGGGTGTTCTTCATGATCTCGAACTTCTTGAACTCGGCTTCTCGACCCACCTGACGTAGCGCACCCTTCAGGAGATCGAGATAAGCCATGATATTGGAGTGGTACTCGATGTTGGCAAAGACGAAGTAGCCGCCCCGGCTGAAGGACTTGGCCAGGGTCTCGGCGGCCACGTTGATCCCGCTGCCCTGCGGGCCGCCGATCATCCAGGAGAAATCCTTAGAACTCATCGATCGTACCTCCTCGGACCCGACATCGGTCGGGATGGGACCTGCTTCGATGTATCGTTCAAATGGGTTCCATGTCCGAGCACAGACCTTTTAGATTACCTTCTTGATTTTAACTCAAAAGGGGGTGGCGAAGCAAACCTGGAGACTTACGAGGAGATAAGATTAGTAAGCGGCCTTACGATGGGGGATCGCCTTCGCTTCGTTTACTGCGTCTGCCAAGGCGTTCAGGGTCTTGTCGATGTCCGCTTGGGAGTGGGCGGCGCACAAGAACCAGGGCTCGCGGCAGTCGGGCTCGGGAATTGCCCCGCGCTGAATGAGTCCATAGACAACGCGCTGGTAAAGCTGGTGATTGACATGGGTGTAGTCGCGATAATCGCGCACCGGGTCGAGTTCGGTCAGCAGTACCCCGAACATGGCCGGGGGGCCCAGGACTTGATGGGGCAGGTCAGCCTCGGTCAGGATCTCGGAGATCCCTTGTTTCAACTTCTCCCCGCGCTCGCGCAAGGTTGCGTAGACTTTGCCCTCAGCCAGAATCGCCAGCGTGGCGTCGGCCGCGGCGATCCCGGTGATGTTGGCGTTGTAGGTGCCCACATGGGTTACCTGCCCCGGCACCAGCGCCTGCATGATCTTGCGTTTGCCGCCAAAGGCGGCCAAGGGAAAGCCGTTAGCAATCGCCTTGGCATAGGTGGCCAGATCGGGCAGCACCCCGTACACTTCCTGCGCCCCGCCGGGGGCGATGCGGAAACCGGTCTTCACCTCGTCCATGATCATCACCATGCCGTGTTCGTCGCAAAGTCGGCGAATCAGCTGCAAGTAGCCCGGGGTCGGCTCCAGGCTGGCGAAGTTGCCCATGAGCGGCTCGAGGATGATAGCCGCCACCTGGTGGCCCTGTCCCCGAACGGTGCGCTCCAAAAGCTCGGGGTCGTTGAAGGGCAGGCTGATCACTGTTTCATGGACGGCGCGCGGGATGCCGCGGCTGCTGGGCAGCGGCGTGGGGTTGGAATGGTCGCCCAGCTGGCGCGGATCGGCCGAGGCGGTGGAGAAGAGCAGAGAATCGTGAGCGCCGTGGTAGTGACCCTCGAATTTGATGATGAGGTCACGGCCGGTGTAGGCGCGGGCCAGGCGCAGGGCGTGCAGGGTCGCCTCGGTGCCGGAATTCGCGAAGCGCACCATCTCCACCCCTGGGCACATAGAAACGATGCGCTCGGCCACCTGGATCTCCAGCGGGGTGGTGAAGGCCAAGCTGCTGCCTTCCCTAATTGCCTGCGCCACGCGCTCCACCACCTGCGGGTGGCCGTGCCCTAAGATCACCGGCCCGAAGCCCAGGCGGTAATCGATGTACTCGTTTCCGTCGGGGTCCCAGATATGCGAGCCCTGGCCGCGCTGCATGACCAGGGTTTTATCATCGCCCCAATAGCGAAAGTTGGAGGAGACTCCATAGGGGATCACGCGCGTGGCCCTTTGATACAGCTCGCGCGTCTTGCGCTGATCGATCATGATGGGGGATCGAGCGGATTCGATTGGATGTGCTCGCGATCAATTCTAGCGGGAGGGGAGCAGCCCCTCCCCTACACCATGTGGACCTTGGCTCCATTCCTCGGCGCAGACCTAAGCGGCTGCTCGATTTCGACCTATGCCTCGAACCAGGCCCGATTTTTTCATCCTTTCCACTTGGCCTGTCACCTCTTCGCTGGCTGAATCGATCACCTGAATATTATGGTCGGAAAGGCTCTCCACCGAACTCGCTGCCGATCCACAGTTGGCACACGGCTATCTCTGCATGGCCGCGGCCAAGGACTCCTCGAAGATGGTCAGACCCCGTTCGATCTCCTCTGGTTTCACCACCAGGGGTGGGATGAGGCGGATGACGTTGTCGAAGGTGCCGCAGCTCAACAAGAGCATGCGGCGATCCATGGCCTGGTGGATGACCTCCTTGGCCAGGGCCTTGTGGGGCTGACGGTCGGGCCCCACAAACTCGGCAGCCACCATCAAGCCCAGGCCGCGCACCTCGCCGATCGAATCGTAGCGCCCCTGCAGCTCCTCCAGCCCGGCCATCAACTCCTCGCCCCGCTCGCGAGCATTGTCCAGTAGCTTCTCCTCACGCAACACACGCAGGGTGGCCAGCGCGGCGGCGCAAGCTACCGCGTTTCCGCCGTAGGTCCCGCCGTGGGAGCCCGGCTCCCACTTCTCCATCAGCGACCGCGGCGCGGCGATGGCGCTCAAAGGCAGCCCGGAGGCGATGCCCTTGGCCATGACCAGGATGTCCGGCCGCACCCCGGTGTGTTCCACCGCGAACATCTTCCCGGTTCGCCCGAAACCGGTCTG
>JACPWV010000042.1 GCA_016196905.1 Chloroflexota bacterium
CTGCCGTAGGCCCGGAAGAGATAGGCGAATTCGACCCCGACTGCCCCAGCGCCGATGATCACCACCTTGGCCGGGTTACTCTCCAGGACTACCGCGTGGTCGCTGCTGATGATCCGTTGGCCATCGAACTCCAGGCCGGGGAGGCTGGCCGGCCGCGACCCGGTGGCCAAGATGATGCGTTGGGCGCTGAGGGTCTCGCCCGAGGGTGCGATGCGCAGGGTGTTCTTGTCGGCCAGGCTAGCTTCGCCCTGGATCACGCTCACAGCGTTCTTCTTCATGAGGAATTCCACGCCCTTGCTCAGCCGGTTGGCCACCTTGCGGCTGCGCTTCATGGCGGGCAGGTAGTCGATGTGGAGGTTATCGAAAGAGATGCCGAACTCCTGCGCGTTGTTGCGCAGGAGCGAGGCCAGTTCGGCGTTGCGCAGGAGGGCCTTGGTGGGGATGCAGCCCCAGTTGAGGCAGATGCCGCCCAGCTTATCCCGCTCCACCAGGGCCGTCTTCATCCCCAATTGAGCGGCGCGGATGGCGGCCACATACCCGCCCGGGCCGCCCCCGACGATAGCCAGATCGTAGTCAGGCACGCGCCATCTCCAGCCGCATCGAGTTGCAACCCGAGTATAGCCCGCTCAAACGGATTTGTCCACCGCGCGGCACTCGATTTTGGCTCGACGAGAGGTGCGATTCCGCGAGTGGGATAATTAGGCGCGCACTTTTTCTGGAGCGCGCTTTTCGATTAGCCTTCGTAGAGTCTGGTAGTCGCGCTTGCCTATAAGATGAACGTTCGCTTGGAAGGCCAGGCTCCAGTTCTGGGCCGGCCACTTGCGCACGTATTTCAGTTGCCGCGCGATCCCCTCCGCCGGCAGCCGGTCGTCTTCCTCCAGGATGAGGTCGGGCTCGACCTTGAAACGATAGGGATATAGCTCTCCCTCTTTCTTGCTCTTCCAAATCGGCTTGCGGTCCTCGAAGAAGGGCGAGGTGATGGTGGCAATGCCGGTGAAGGCCTTTATGCCGGTGATGTAGTAGATGACCTTATCGCCCGGGCGCCCGCCTCAGGCGGGCCTCCGCCTTCTTGGGATGCCGTGACTTGATCCCCTGCAGGGCGAAGCCCAAATTCTGAGTGACGGCGAAGCTCTCCGGCGAGGTCACGATAAGCCAATAGTTGTTCGCCCTAGCCATCTTGTTCTCATTCTGCCTGTTCGAAACTCTTGAAATCCAGGGTGGCGCTCCAGCGCAGGAAAAGCTCCCGGGTGGCCTGGAGATCTTTATAGCAGTACTCGGCGATGCGGCGGTACTCGCCCGCCGCATAAAGCCGGTTGATGTCCAGGCCGGTGATCCCCTCCCCTTTGGGGCTGGGGATGCCGAAGGCTCTACAGAAGAAATCCAGGGAGAACTTGCGGGTGGCTCCGTAGAAGGTGAGCTGATCCAGGAGATCACAGTGGATCTTGGCGCTATAGCGATAGGGAAGCAGATTGACCTTGGCCGGGACCCCCAGGATGGCCGAGCGCAGCATGAGGAAGGGGCCGTCGAAGCCGCGGCCGTTGAAGGTGATGAACCGATCGTAGTGGGCCAGGTCCTCCCAGAAATGCTCGAAGATCTCGCGCTCCGAGCCCGAGATGAACTCTGTTTGACCATCCTCGGAAGTCCAGCTCTCGGGCTGGGCAGCTCGGTAATAGACTCGCCCTCGATTGGTGTCTGCATTGAGCAGCCCGGCCGCGGCTAACTCCGCGGTGGGGGCCCAGAGATTGAGCCTCTCGATCTGTCTCTTGCGCTCCTCCTCATCCTCGACGTAACGCAGCAGGTACTCGCGCTGGGCCTCGTCGAAACTGTCGAAGGGGTGCCCCACCGTCTCGATATCCAAAACCACACGTGCCATTAGTCACCGTGTATAAATGACCCTGCGTGGACGCGCCAGTTTGGTATCTCGCCGCCAGTGGCTCCACCGTCGTTAGGCCTACTCCACCACTAGCGGGGTGTCGTCTCGGTTCGCCCATTCCGCCATGGCTGCATCGTAGGCACGGACCCGGTCCCAACCGAGCAGGAAGAGTACAAAAACGCCGAGCGTCGTCCGTATGCCTGCCTGGCAGTGGACGATGACCTCGCTCTTGGGTGTGATGCCCGCCTGATCCAGTATGACCCGCAGCTCTGAGGCGGACTTGAAGACGCGGCGGTCATCACTGGTCACGAACTTCTCAATCGGCACGTTCACCGAGCCAGGGATGTGGCCGACGCGCTTGTTCCCGAAGGGGTTACGCCGCCCCAGGTAGATATCTTCTGGGAGGACGTTCATCACCTGGACGCCCGGCTCAGCTAGCTTCTCCTTGAGGTAGTGGAGGCGGCAGAGGATCGCCTCATTGGTTCGTGGGGTGAAGCGCGCCGGCTCGGGGGTGGTCTCGTGGAACGTGATCGGCCGTCCCTCGGTCAGCCAGCGATGCCAACCACCGTTGAGCACCTTAGCGTTCGTGTGCCCGTAGTAGTTCAGCACCCACCAGAGGCGCGTTGCATAAGAGCTGTTGAAGCCGTCGTAGGTCACCACGGTAGTTTCATCGGAGACGCCGAGCTTGCCCATCAAATCAGCAAAGGCGTCCGGCCCCATCACATAGATGCCATCTTGGGACTCCTTGATCCAAGGGTGAACCGGCAGTCCCACGGCCCCGGAGATATGAGCACGGCGGTACGCGTCTAGGCCATCGCAATCTATCACGCGCACTTTGGGGTCAGCGCGCCGTTCCCAGAGCCAATCCGGCTCGGCGAGCAGCTCGGGCCGTGCGTAACCTTCATCCGCCGCCATGGTTGTGCTCCTCCGCTCATGTCCGCCGGGGTGTGGTGTAGTCTACACTCAGCGCTTTAGAGAGTGCTCTCAGATCTAAAATCGCCCCCTTCGTTTCAGCATCGTCCAGTCTCCATGGTGTGCGAACTGGGAACGTCCTATCCTCACTTCCAGCCCCTGAGGATTCGATCCAGCTCCTCGGCGTGCTCGGTCTCCTCGGCGGCGATCTCCTCCAGGCGGACCTTCAGCCCGATGTCGCCATACTCCTCGGCCTGCTGGGCGCGCCTTTTGTAGTTCTCCACAGCCTCTCGTTCGAGTTTAAGATCGTACTCCAACATGGCCTTGACGTCGGTGCGCTCCTCGAAGGGAGTGGGCTTGAA
>JACPWV010000043.1 GCA_016196905.1 Chloroflexota bacterium
GATCTATCCCTTGGCTCTTCTAAGGGAGTCGCTCCGCGTTCGATCACCCGTCGATAATCCTTGTCGCAGTTTTCGCTCTGGAAGGCGATGGTAGCCGGAGAATCTTCATCCGTAGCATCCAGGACCAGAGCGATGCTTCCAAAGGGAACCACGGCCATTCCTTCGTTTTGGAAGCTAGGCTTCACATCCCAAACTTGTTTGAACCAATCGAGCGCCTGGACTAGGTCCCGGACACCGAGATGGATGTGGGAGGCATCCATCGACTACTCTGTCCGCGCCTCGCGCTCGCGGCCGCTGATCCCCTCGATGGCGGCCACCGCCGCGCGATAGCCCACATCGATATCCCGCTCCTCACCGCCCAGGTAGACCCGCCCAAAGGCACCAAAAGCGACCACCTCTAGAATGTTGATCTCGGCAGCCTTCTCCGCCTCGTTGGCGGCCAGCGAGGCGTAGGCGGCCGGCTCCACCTCCATGACGTACAGAGTCTGGCCCAGGATGAGCATCTGGCCGTGGCGCATGCGGTTGATCAGTTGGGCCTGGTGGGGGTCGATGCGGCGAATCACCTGGCTGGTCAGGATGCGCGGCTTCCAGCGATCATCTTCTTTCAACCCCAAGGCTTGCAGGATAGCAGCGCCCGCAGCGCGCATCTCGGCCTGCTCGGGCGAGTGGACCTCCAGCACACCGAACAAGCGCTCCACGATCTGCATGCCTGGCTTGACTTTGGTGGACTTGAGGGCGATGTCGGTGATGCGGTTGATCTCGATGCCCGGGGAGATCTCCACGAAAAGCGACGCCTCTCCGGCGATGGGGAGGAAACCTTGGGCCACCGTGCCCAGAAAGGCCGCGTACTGAGGCTGGAGGCTATCCAGAAAAACGTAGGAGCGAAGCTCTACCGCCAAGTCCCACCCTCCTTGGGGAAGAATGTCAATGACAAGATGGCGATAAAAAGTCTGGAGCTGTCGTTTTGAGCCGTAGCGGATGCACCATAATATTATGGTGACCGTAGGCTTTTGTTCACCTCTCTTCCAACTGGATGTGCGCGATCAGTATGATCGGCCCCCGGTCGCTGAACGAGGCCCAGCCCGACGAGGGGGCGCGGCCGGCCTCTCCAAGCCAAAGCGCCCTCTCGCCCTCCAGGCCTTGGCCTCTTGTAAGATCTTCACCCCGGCGCTGGCCCCGATGCGCGTCGCGCCGGCCTTAACCAGGGCCAGCGCCTGCTCGAAGTTCTTGATGCCCCCGGCCGCCTTGACGCCGATGTCGGAGCCGACTACCGCCCGCATGAGGGCCACATCGTATTCAGTGGCTCCGCCGGGACCGAAGCCGGTGGAGGTCTTCACATACTCGGCTCCGGCGCTCTTGGCTAAAGAGCAGGCGATGATCTTCTCCTCATCGCTGAGCAGCGCGGCCTCGATGATCACTTTGCACAAGGCGCCGCCCTCGTGAGCCGCCTGGCACACCGCGCGAATATCGTCTTCAACGCAGGCATAATCTTTGGATTTGAGGGCCCCGATGTTGATGACCATATCGATTTCCTGGGCGCCTTCGCGGAGAGCCTTGCGCGTCTCGAAGACCTTGGCCTGCGTGCTGCTGGCTCCCAGGGGGAAGCCCACCACGCAGCACACCACGACCGGCGAGCCGCGCAGCAGCCTATAAGCCAGCGAGACCCAGGCGGGGTTGATCACCACTGCGGCGAAGCCGTACTGCTTGGCTTCGCTGCAAAGCTTTTCGATCTCCGCTTGAGTGGCTTCTGGTTTTAGGAGGGTGTGGTCGATAAGCTTGGCGATCTCCTCCGGCACACAATTGGCGCCCGGGCAGGCCGCCACCCGCTCCGCCCCGGCCTGGATGATGCGCTGCACTTCGGAGGAGCAGCGCTGGGCGCACAATCCGTCGCCGCAGTAATCGCAGCGATCGGGGACGGCCGGGTTGGAGAGCGCATCGCCCTCCAAGGCGCGCATCACCCCACGGGTCACCTCTTCCACAAGGCGTTCGATCTCAGGATCAGCCATCTGTGTCATCTTCTTTCAAGCTTTCCGCTGCTGCCGGATTTCGGGTGAAGCGCTTTTCGATCTCCATGATCTTCTCCACCCGCCGCGCGTGGCGGCCGCCCCCGAATTCGGTCTCCAAAAAGGTGCGCACGATCTCTTGGGCCAAGCCCATGCCGATCAGGCGGCCGCCCAGGCTCAAGACATTGGCATCGTTATGCTCGCGCGCGTTTTTGGCCGTGGAGAGGTCGTAACACAAGGCGGCCCGCACGCCGGGCACTTTGTTGGCCACCATGGCCGAGCCGATGCCCGCCCCGTCGATAATAAGACCCCGCCAAGCGCTTCCCTCGGACACTTGACGGGCCACCTCGAAAGCGATATCGGGGTAATCGACCGGATCGGGGGTGTGGGCGCCGCAGTCGCGCACGGCGTAGCCCAGGTCAAGCAAGTGCACGCGCAGGGCCTCCTTGAGCTCGTAGCCCCCGTGATCGGCACCGAGGGCGATGGTCCTCGCAAGCGGATCGGCCTTTGGGCGCGGGGGAGCAGTTCCCTCAGGCGCCTCAACCGCCGCCGTGGGCGCATCCTCGGAGACCTGGGGGAGGCCCAAGCTCCGATACACGCTGCGTCGCACCAGTTGGCGGACCTGCCCTTCGTCCATTTTTAATCAAAGGCGTAGGTGTGGTGGGGCACCAAGCCCCAAGTCGGGGGCGGCCAATAGGAGATCCAGGCCTTGCCGATCATTTTGGCCATGGGCAGCATCCCCCAGTTGCGCGAGTCGCTGGAGTTATTGCGGTTGTCCCCCAGCACGAAATACTGGTCGGGGGCGACGGTGGCCGGCCCCCAATTACCGCTGACTGGATTGGTGAGGTAAGGCTCCTCCAAAGGCTGGCCATGGATGAGTACACGGCCGTCCTGGATCTGGATTTGCTCCCCAGGCAGGCCGATGATGCGCTTGATAAAGTCCTTCTGTGGGTTGTCCGGCGAATGGAAGACGATCACATCCCCGCGCTCGGGCGGGTGGAAGCGATACTCCAACTTATTGATGATCAAGAACTGGCCCTCGTGAAAGTTAGGCTCCATGCTCTGTCCCTCGATGCGAAAGTTCTGGAAGGCGAAGCGCAGCGCGATGAAGATCAAGGCGGTCAGGACGACCGTCTCGATGATCTCGCGCAGCATCGATCGCACCCGACCCCAACAACCGGAGCGCGGTTCGGGCTCCTGCATGGGGGAGGGGTAAGAAGGTCGATTCAATTTTCACGTCTCGCTGGGAACATTAAGTTTGGAGGCATTATAAACGATGCGCCCCGCCCTGGCAAGCCCGCCCCACCGTTTACACGATTCCGTGTAGAAAGGATGTTTGCGCGAGAGGGTGAAGGGAGGTATGCTAGGCCAAGGGTCTGTCGGGAGAGCTGATGATCCCGTCGATGTTGCTCAAGAAGCTTTACCTGGTGGGGAGCCTGCGCAACACGAGAGAGGGATTTGCCTTCGCCCTCAAGAATATCCTGGGGGAGGGGCACATCATCGAGTTCGAGGGATTGCAAGTGGATGGCCATAGCCATCCCTCGGGAGCGGTGCGCATCCGGTCCGGCCAGCATCCGCCATTGCTGGCAGCAGACATCTCCAAGGCTTCTCCCCTGCCCTTCCCGGTGGGGGTGGAGGTTCACCTGGAGGTGGAGGGGGAGCCGTTGGGGTCGGGACTCCACGAGATCGTCTTGCGGGTGCGCACCCAGGAGGTGGGGCCCATCACCCTCAACATCCGCGATGCCATCTCCTAAGGCGCCCGGATAGGTGCCATTCCCTCCAATACCAGGTTGTGCTAAAATGGCAGCTATGGTGGTGGGCGTGTGTAGCATTCAATTGAGCATGCCTGGCAATCGCTCCCTGAAGGACAAGCGGAGCGTTCTCAAGTCGCTCATGGCCCGAGTGCGGCAGAAGTTCAAC
>JACPWV010000046.1 GCA_016196905.1 Chloroflexota bacterium
CGGCGCGGGTGGCCGACAGCGCGTCCTCCACCCGGTGCTTCTTCTCCTTGAGTTCCACCTCGGTGGCCGCCCCCACGCGGATGATGGCCACCCCTCCGGCCAGCTTGGCCATGCGCTCCTGCAGCTTCTCCTTGTCGTAGTCGGAGGTGGTGGTCTCAATCTGGGCCTTGATTTGCTCGATGCGGCCCTTGATCTCCTTGGGATCGCCTTTGCCGCCGACGATGATCGTCTCATCCTTGTCGGCCTCCACCTTGGCCGCTTTGCCCAAGTCGTTGATCGTCACCGACTCCACCTTGCGGCCGACCTCTTCCGAGATCACCGTGCCCCCGCTGAGGGTGGCGATGTCCTGCAACATCGCCTTGCGCCGGTCGCCGAAGCCGGGGGCTTTCACGGCCAGGGCGGTGAACACACCGCGCAGCTTGTTGAGGACCAGGGTGGCCAGGGCCTCACCTTCCACGTCCTCGGCGATGACCACGAATTCGCGCTTGCCCACCTGAGCTAGCTTCTCCATGATGGGGACGATGTCGGTGGCGGAGGAGATCTTCTTGTCGGTGATGAGGATATAGGGATCCTGGATGATCGCCTTCATGGCCTCCGGGTCGGTGATGAAGTAAGGCGAGATGTAGCCCCGATCCAGCTGCATGCCTTCCACGTACTCTTTTTCGAACTCCAACCCCTTGGATTCCTCGACGGTGATCACGCCGTCCTTGCCCACCTTATCCATCACCTCGGCGATCAGGTCACCGATCTCGCTGTCCGCCGCGGAGATGGCCGCCACATGAGCGATCTCATCCTTCTCGGCGATGGGCTTGGCTTGCTTCTTGATAGCCTCCACCACCGCCTGGGTGGCCCGCTCCAGGCCGCGCTTGAGGATCATGGGGTTGGCCCCCGCGGCCACGTTCTTCAACCCCTCTTTGACGATGGTGTGGGCCAACACCACCGAGGTGGTGGTCCCGTCGCCGGCCACGTCGTTGGTCTTGGTGGCCGCCTCCTTGAGGAGCTGAGCACCCATGTTGGCGAAGGGCTCCTCCAGCTCGATCTCCTTGGCCACCGTCACCCCGTCATGGGTCACGGTGGGCGCTCCGAACTTCTTATCCAGGGCGATGTTGCGACCCTTGGGGCCTAAGGTGGTCTTGACCGCGTTGGCCAGGACGTCGATACCCTTCTTCAGGTCGCGTCGCGCTTCCTCTGCGAACACCAATTGCTTAGCCATGCCGATCCCTCCTTTTCCGCCTGAGGCGGATTATGCGTTCGCATCCTGAGGGAGGCCACTTCGGCCTGCTCTTGGTCCCCACTTCACCATCGAGACTCGAAGTCGAAGGGTGTTAAGGGCCGCAGGCTCAGCATCCCCAAGGACGCGATCACTTAATAATGGCAAGGATATCTTTCTCGCTCAAGATCAAAAGCTCGCGCTGGTTTAGTTTTATCTCCTGCCCGGCGTACCTGGCGAAGATGATTTTGTCGTTGGCCTTGACCTCCATGGGCGCCCGCTGGCCGTTGTCCAGGAGCCGACCCGGCCCCACGGCAATCACCAGACCCTCTTGGGGCTTCTCCTTGGCCGTCTCCGGCACGTAGATGCCCGTGGGGGTGATCTCCTCCTTCTCAATCGGCTCCACCACGACCCGATCTGCCAGAGGCTGCAAATTCGCTGCCATCGTCCCCTCCTGCTTTTTCTTCTGCTTCTGCGTTGTACGCTTCGTAGTTTTCATGCGACTGTCAAATGCAATCCATTATCCAGTATGGCTTTATCACTTTGGAGTGGGATCCACACAGCCGACGTTCTACCACCGTACTCATGCAGGCAAAGACCTACCCCCTTAGTCGAATTGCTGTACCGAGGAGTCTTCTGCGTAATTCCCCTAGACGCCTTTTTCTTCGCGCGGCTCATCTCTAGGTTCTGACAACTATTAGCAGCATATCAATTATAGCCTAGCATTCAAAAATGTCAAGCGCAGATGAGCATAGCGCACTGGATCCTTTGAAGGGTCGGATATCGAAGAGCATCGTGATGGTAAATGCCCTACGTTCCATACACCATAACCATTTGTAACACAGACGGTGATGCTAGATTGCGCGTCTCTTCGAATTCTCTATCGATTGCTCGCAACCTCTCTACTAAATCGTTCAATCCGGTCGTTGTTCCCCACAGGCCTCCAGCCCCTCCCAGGCCGCTTGGGCGCTGGGATCCAGGCGGACCGCGTGGTCGAAGTAGGGCACCGCCTTATCGCATTCGTCAAAAAAGGTGTAGGCCCAGCCCAACATGTAGTAGTGCTCCACCGCCTGGCTGCCCAACTGGATGGCCTTGCTGAGGTAAGTGATGGCTTCCTCGTAGCGGCGCTGGCTGTAATAGGCCAGCCCCAGGTGGCCATAAGCCCTTAGGTAGGAGGGGTTGATCTGGGCCGCCCGTTCGAAAAGGGAAATTGACCGCTCGTACTCGCCCCGTTCGTAATATAGCAAGCCCAGTTCGTCATAGGCCTCGGGATCCTCGGGATCCACCTCGCTGGCCTTTAAAAGCTGCGCCTCGGCCTCAGCGTAGTTCCCCAGTACCTTATAGTTCTTGGCCAGTCGGATATAGATGAAGCTGAGGGTGGGTCGGAGCTGGGAGGCCTGCTGGTAGGCGACAATGGCCTGCCCGTAATTGCCCATCCTCTCCCGGACATAGCCCATGTTCAAATGGGCCACATAGTTGCTCTCGCCTAGGCGCAACGCCTCCTCCGCGGCCTGCACAGCTTCCTCCCACCGCCCCAGGTCGGCGTAGGCCTCGGCCAGGTAGGCATGGGCATCGGCGTAGTTGGGATCCAGCTCGATGGCGCGCAACGCGGCGAGCACCGCCTGATCATAATCCCCGTTCCAATCCAGGGCCATGGCTAATAGAGCGTTCATCTCGGGGTTGGCCGGGGCGAGCTCGGCCCCGCGCTTGGTCCGCTCCACCGCTAAGGCGTACTGGCGACGGAAAGCCAAAAGCTGCCCCCAGCGCGCGAAAGCCAGGGCGTTCTCCGGGTCCAAGGCCGCCGCACGCTCGTAGTGGGCAATCGCTTGTTCCAGCTTCCCTTCTCGAAAATAGGCCTCGCCGCGCAACAGATGCTCCTCCACCGTCTCCACAGCCGTACTCGGCGGGCTGGGCCGAAACAAGTCCGGCCGGGACACGGCCAGATAGAGCCCACCCAAGGCCACGAGGTTAGCCACCACCAAGGCCCAGCGCAGAAGAGGTCGCTCGCGTCGTGGGTGCCTCAGATACATCTACCCGTCCTGCGGTATGCCCTCCCACAGAGCGGCTCACCCGGTCAAGATATCGCCGCTGCCGATGCACTGCCGGCGGGAGGCTAGGGATCCGCGCGGAAAAAGCGTCGAAAGATCCTCGCCGCCAAATCGCCCTCAGCCCCGCTCAAAACAACAGAGCTTGTCGTCCCCCATCCCCTTCGCGGATGGGTTATCCGAAACTGGTGTGTGACTTCTTGGAGCGGCCATAGTGTACATCTGACGCATCCTTGGCTGCAACCCCGTCGACAGCCAACCACACCATCGTTATAATCACACCGATGCCCCACCTGTTCTGCCCTCACTGTGGGAAGGATGTGGCCGAGGAGGATCGTTTCTGCTCCGCCTGTGGCCGGCGTTTGGATCGCCGCCGGATGCCGGGCTGGGTTCCTCCCCCCTCCCCGGGCCGGCTCTGGTACGCGGGCTTGAGCGCCATGTTCCTGGCTTTCCTGCTCTCCCTGGTCGGACTGGGCGCGCTGGGTGCCTACCAGGGGCTACAGGTGCGCGCCGCCGAAGACAAGGCGCTAGCTGAGGAGTACTACAGACGGGGGACGCTACACCTGCAGGAAGGCAACATCCTCTTGGCCCTGGCGGAGTTGGAGGCCGCTGCCCAATTGGATCCCGCGGATATCCGCATCCGAGAGGAACTTCTTAGAGTGCGGACCGAGGCCGTCGGCATGGCCACCCCCACCTCCGAGACCTTGGAGCAAGCCGCCCGCGGCTTGTTCGAGGCAGCTGCTTCGCTGTGGGCACAGCAGGAGTGGGCCGCGGCGATCGAGAAGCTGGAGCAGCTACGTCGTCTGGCCCCGGAACACCGCCAAGCAGAGGTGGAGGAGCTTCTTTTCGAGGCTTCCATTCGCCTGGCGCAGCAGAAGGTGGCAGCGCGGCAGATCCGGGAGGCCCTGCCGGATTGGGAGCGCGCCACGCTTTTGCGCCCCAGCCATGCGTTGGCCGTCCGGGAGTTGGAAAAGGCACGCCTGTACCTCCAGGGCCTCGATGACTGGGCCAGCGATTGGCACGCGGTCATCGAATCGTTGGTTGCACTTTACCGCCTCGACCCCAACTATGCCGATGGGGTCACCTTGCTTGAGCAGGCCCACCTGGCCTTGGCCAAAACTTATGAGGGGGAAGAGGCTTGGTGCCTGGCCCTGGCCGAATACGAGGAAGCGCTGGCCCTCACCTCCAGCTCCGAGGTGAGTTCCTTGCGCGATCGCGCTGAGGAGGCTTGTCGAGCGGCGGCCAGCGCTACCCCTACTCCGGCTTGAGGAAGAGGCGCAACCTTGACATGGGGAGGAGGTTGTGCTAGACTAGCCCCCATCCTCTAGAGAGGACGGCCCCAAGAAGGAGGTGATTGGATCGTTCAAGCTGAGCGATGACACTGTGTAGAGTGGGTAAACCCTATGGGAGGAGGAAAGGATGTTCGAATCGCATCGAAGGATACATGCTCCAGCCATCTTGGTGGTGCTGACTCTCGCCCTGGCGGCGTGCGTCCCTACCGCCACCCCACCGCCCCCGGTGGCAACGCCCCCCCCA
>JACPWV010000047.1 GCA_016196905.1 Chloroflexota bacterium
ACCCCCACCACTACGAAGTTTAAAAGCGCCTCGATGCTGATGAAGACCAACCAGCCCACCAGAACCGCCAGGCCCCGCAGCGGATGGCCGGCATAGATCCAACCCAGGCCTAAGAACCCCAACCAACCTCCAACCATCTCTAGCAGAAATGCGAATCCAGGAACGGGCATCGATTGCCTCCTCGCCCTCCATTATACCCCAACCCTTGGGCCGACCGAGACCGCGACCAAAACGTAGGGGCGGGCGCCTCTGCCCGCCCCCTGATCGACATCAAAACAAAACGTCGCCCTAAAGGACGACGCTACATCGATCTTTATTCGACAAAACCATGCTTGATCAGAAAATCCCGCAACTGCTTAGGATTGGGCTCGGTGATCAGGTGGCCCCGATCGATCCCACGAGGGCTGCGGCCGGGCAATAGAGGCTCCACCGGCCCGGCGGGGTCCACGCTCCCCTCCTCAGCGACGACGATGGTCGGACAGCTGTAGTGCCCCGTCCAGGCCAGCACCTTGGCCGCCGCCTGGGGATCGTCCTCGATGTGGATCTCCCGATAGGCCACCCCCAGATGGTCAATGACCATCCGGGCCTGCCCCACATCCGGACAAAAGAATCGTTTGCTGTAAACCACCAAAGCTCTAGCCATGATCACCCCAGTTTTTATACAACTTCGACTCTAATGAAACCGTATTTTTCCTTACAAAACGATCAGGAGTTGCCACCCGCAGGTGCTTGTGATACAATAAAATCGACTTTCCCCCATCGCCTTCCATCGATGGACGATCCTTCGAACCAATCCCGATACCGAAGAATTCAGGAGGGTTGAGACGATCCCTCTGCGAAGGGAGGGAGCGCTCGGCCTCTTTGTCTTCCAGGCGTGTCTATGAGTCTGTCCGCCATCATCCTGGCCGGCGGCCAGGGGACGCGCATGAAATCCGACATCCCTAAGGTGCTCCATCGAGCGGCCGGAGAGCCGCTCATTGTCCATGTGCTGCGAGCGCTCGCCCCTCTAGAAGCTGAACCGCTGGCGATCATTACCGGCCATCGTGCCGACGAGGTGCGTGCCGCCTTAGGCAATGGATATCTTTATGTCAAGCAAACAAACCAGCTGGGCACCGGCCACGCCGTCTTGCAAGCTCGTCCCCTCCTGGAGGGCAAGGCCGAGGATGTGCTGGTGCTCTATGGAGACCACCCCTTGACCACCACCTCTACCCTCGAACAGGTCTGGGAAGCCCATCGGCGCGAGCGTTCTATTCTCACCTTCCTGGCCTTTTACCCCCAGGACCCCACCGGCTATGCTCGGGTGCTGCGTGACCCACCTGAGAGGGGCGGCCGCGTGCGCCGGGTGGTGGAAGAGGTGGTGGCCAGTCCAGAGGAAAAGCAGGTCGGGGAGGCGGTCAGTGGGGTGCTTTGTTTTAAGGATGCCTGGCTGTGGAGCAACCTGGAGCGAGCCCGCCCCCACCCTCAGAAAGGCGAGCTGTTTTTGACTGATCTAATCAGCCTAGCCCTGGAGGATGGTGAGCCGGTGGCCGCGCCCCATGCCCAGGACGAAGCCGAAGCCCAGGGGGTCAACACGCGCATCGAGCTGGCCCAGGCCGAGGCGATCCTGCGCCAGCGCGTACGCCAGCGCCTGATGCTGGGTGGGGTGAGCATGATCGATCCGCCCTCGACTTTTATCGATTCCAGCGTGGCCATCGGACGGGATACACTGATCTACCCCGGCACGCTGATCGAGGGGCAGACGATCATAGGCGCGCGCTGCCGCATCGGTCCCCAGGCACACATCCGTGACAGCCAGTTGGGGGACGATTGTATCATCCAGGCATCCACGGTCGAGAGCTCCATGCTGGAGGGGGACATCCAAGTGGGCCCTTATTCCCACCTGCGCCCGGGCAGCCGCATCGGCAGGGAGGTTCACATCGGGAATTATGTGGAGATCAAAGAAGCGAGCATCGGGCCGGGCACTCACATTGGACATTTCGCGTACATCGGCGATGCCAGCATCGGCCGCCGTGTGAACATCGGGGCAGGCACCATCACCTGCAACTTCGATGGGGTGAAAAAGAACCGCACCGTTATCGAGGATGGGGCCTTCATCGGCTCCGACACCATGCTGGTGGCGCCGGTGACCGTGGGCCGCGGGGCCGTGACCGGGGCCGGCTCGGTGGTGACCCGAGACGTGCCGCCCGGCGCGCTGGCCGTGGGCGTGCCGGCCCGGCTAGTGCAGCGCAATACCGAGTCGTGAGGCCAGCTTGGATCTCAGCAGCATGCGCATCCTGATCTGGTTAGCGATTCTCATCCTGCTAAGCGCTTTCTTCTCGGCCGCTGAGGTGGCCATCGTTTCCGTGAGGAAGACGCGGCTGCGCGAACTCATCGAGCAGGGCAGCCGTCGCGCCCGCCTCGTGGAGCGGCTGGCCGAAAGCTCCACGCGACTACTGGGCACCATTCAGGTGGGGGGAACCTTGGCCGGCCTGCTGGCTGCCGCCTCTGCGGCGGTCAGCCTGTCCAGCGGCCTGGCGGCCTGGATCTCCCAAGTCCCCATCGCCTTCCTGGTGAACAACGCTCAGCCCTTGGCCGTGGTCCTCATCACGCTCGCTCTCTCTGTGGTCGTGCTGGTCTTCGGCGAGCTGGTCCCCAAGACTTTGGCTGTGCACTATGCGGAAGGCATCGCTTTGTGGGCGGCCTATCCCCTGGAGTTGTTGGCCCGGCTCTCCTCCCCCTTTGTCAGTGTGCTGAGCTCTCTCACCAACCTGGTGACGCGCCTGGTAGGGGTGCATCGGCGTAGCCGGCTGCCCTTCGTCACCGAGGAGGAGATCAAGACCATCGTGGATGCGGGCCAGGAGGAGGGGGTGCTGGAGCAGGTCGAGAAGGAGATGATCTACGGCATCTTCGAATTAGGCGATACCCTGACCCGGGAGGTGATGGTGCCGCGCATCGACGTGGCAGCGCTAGAGGTAGGCACCCCCCTGGGCGAGGCCATCGATGTGGCGGTTCGGGCAGGGCACACCCGCCTCCCCGTCTACGAGGAGACGATCGACAACATCGTCGGCATTCTCAACGTGAAAGATTTATTGAAAGTCCTGCGCGATGGCAGCTCCCAGGTCTCTCTGCGGCAGATTCTCCGCCCCGCCCATTTCATTCCAGAGACCAATAAAGTCGACGAGCTCCTCAAGGAGCTGCAGCAGAAGCGCATCCCCCTGGCCATCGTGGTGGATGAGTATGGAGGCACCGCCGGACTGGTCACCATCGAGGACATCCTGGAGGAGATCGTGGGTGAGATCCGGGATGAGTACGATGTGGCGGAGGAGCCGGTCTACCAGAAGGTCAGCGATAACGAGCTGATCTTCGACGCGCGCGCGGATCTGGACGACGTAAATCAATTGTTAGAGCTGGAGCTGCCCACCCAGGAGGCGGATACCCTGGGCGGGCTGATCTACAACCAGCTGGGCAAGGTGCCCAAAGTGGGGGATGAGGTCCGCCTGGACGGGGTGACGATCTCGGTCCTCTCCGTGGTAGGGCGGCGCATTAAAAAAGTCAAGCTTACGGTGGAACCTCCGGCGGAGGAGCCCTCCGCAGATTGAAGGCCCAGTGAGCAAGGCGAACCGCACACAGGCCGGCCCCCGCCGGCTTAAATCATCTCGGGGAATCGGCATGGATCTCGACGCGCTGCTGAAGGCGGCACGCCGAGCGCGCCGCCAGGCCTACGCGCCCTACTCCCGCTACGCCGTGGGCGCTGCCGTTTTGGGCGCCTCCGAGAAGATCTACAGCGGGGCCAACGTAGAGAACGCCTCCTACAGTTTGACCATCTGTGCCGAGCGGGCAGCCATCTTCAAGGCCATCAACGCTGGCGAGCGCGCCTTGCGTGCGGTGGCGGTGGTCACCTCCACCGGCGGCAGCCCCTGCGGGGCCTGCCGGCAG
>JACPWV010000048.1 GCA_016196905.1 Chloroflexota bacterium
GGTGGCCAAGAACAGGAGCAGGTTGATCCCATAGCGGTATCTCCCCCGCTCCACGTAAGGAGCGATCAGCAGGCTGTCTGTGCCCCGGCGCTGCTGCAAGAAGGGAAGGTAGCCGCGCGGCTTTAGCCGCTCATACAGCGTATTGAAGGCGGCCTCGGGCTCCCGCAACAACTGGCCCACGAATAGGATCCCCTGTCCGCGCTGGGCCAGGGAAGCCTCGTGAACCACCATCTGATCCTCCACTTGGCTGCGAAAGCCGGCGATGAGGCTTTCAGCATCCCCTAAGTACGAATACATTGCACCCCTCTCCATGGATTGAGCTGGGTTGGTATCGGCCCCAGCACTCTATGGCCCTTCGACCCCGGAGGTGACGGCGGCCGGTTGATAGGCGCGGGCGCCCGCCGCGGGTCGGGTAACGATGACCTCCGGCTCGATCCCGGTACCCTCGCGATAGGTGCGCGCTACTTGATCCTCAAAGCGGCCCACCGCCTGTGCGTCGACGAGATTCACCGTGCAGCCTCCGAAGCCGGCCCCGCTCAGACGCGCCCCGTAGACGCCGGGCACCGCCCGGGCCGCCTCCACCAACACATCCAGCTCCCGGCAGCTCACCTCGAAATCCTCGCGCAGGGAACGGTGCGATTCGCGCATGAGACGGCCGAAAGCGGCTAGGTTGCCTTGGCGCAGAGCGGCCACGCCCCGAACTACGCGTTGATTCTCGTAGACCACGTGCCGAGCGCGGCGACGCAATCCTTCGGGCAACTCGCCCGCGCGACGCTCGAACTCAGCCGGCGTGATATCGCGCAAGGCGGGCATGCCCAAGCGGCGGGTGGCTTCCTCGCAGTCGCGCCGGCGGGCGTTGTATTCTGAGGCGGCCAGCTGCCGCTTCACGCGGCTGTTGACGATCACCACCTGCACATCTTCGGGAAGGCGCACGAAACGATAGGCCAGGCTACGGCAATCCAGAAAGAAGCTATAACCTTCGGCGCCCAGCAGGGTCACCATCTGGTCCATGATCCCGCAGCGCACCCCGACGAACTCGTTCTCCGCTCGCTGGCACCGCACGGCCAGCTCCAGCTTGGGGATGCCTAGGCTCCCCAGCTGGTCCCAGGTGGTGGCGAAGGCCACCTCCAGCGCCGCTGAGGAGCTCAGCCCCGCCCCCATGGGCACATCCCCCCACAGGACCGCCTCCAGCCCGGAGGGGCTGAAGCCCGCTTGTGCCAAGGCCCAAGCCACGCCCCGCGCGTAGTCGCTCCAGTCTCCGACCCGGGTTCCGATGGCGGACAGGTCAAAGCTCGCTCGAGCCTCGTAGTTGAGTGCAACGATGATCGCCCGACGGTCCTCGCGGGGCGCGGCCGCCAGATAGACGCCACGCTGGATGGCCATAGGCAGAACGAAGCCGCCGTTGTAGTCGGTATGCTCGCCTAGCAGGTTTACCCGGCCAGGAGCGGCCACCAGCGTCGCGGGTTCCCGGGAAAAGATATCGATGAAGGCCTGGGTGATGCGCGCGAAGGGCGCGGCCAGCCGTGGGTCCATCGAAAGTCATTTCATTATACCTTACCTTGGAAAAGGGGGACAAATGACCCCCGTAAAGCTAGAGTTCGCTTCCCCTCTTTAGCCAGGCTTGCCAACGCTCTCCGCGATAGAGTATAATCCTCTTGGAAAGCTCAAAAATCGTTGGTGATGACTTTGATCAGTGCTTTTTGATATTTTTGGCCTTGATGCGGCGAGAGCATGGAGGAGATCGTTAAACAGGCCCGCTTGGTGTGGCGTCTGCTGCGGGACGGCCGGGTGCCGCTTTACCTCAAGTTGATCCCCTTGGCCACCTTCGGCTACATCGTCTTTTTGATCGATGTTATCCCCGATATACCCCTGATCGGGCTCGGCCAGCTGGACGATGTGGCCGCCCTGCTCCTGGGCTGGAAGCTCTTTGTGAGCCTCTGTCCCCGCGATGTCGTTGAGGAGCACCTAGCCGCACTGGAGCGAGCCGCGCGTCCCTCGATGCCAGCGAGGACGCCGCTTTTGGGGGAGGGGAACAAAGAGGGGAGGCCGGGATCCTCAGAGAAGTGAGGTGTAAGGATGGCTATGGAGAAAGCGACCTGGACGGTCAAGAAGGGCTTGGCCCAGATGCTCAAGGGTGGGGTGATCATGGACGTGGTCACCCCCGAGCACGCCATGCTCGCCGAGGAGGCGGGGGCCTGTGCAGTCATGGCCCTGGAGCGGGTGCCCGCCGATATCCGCGCCCAGGGCGGGGTGGCCCGCATGAGCGATCCCGAGTTGATTCTTCAAATCATGGAGGCGGTCACCATCCCGGTGATGGCTAAGGTGCGCATCGGCCACTTCGTGGAGGCACAGATCGTGGAGGCGCTGGGAGTGGATTATATCGACGAGAGTGAGGTCTTGACCCCGGCTGATGAGGAACATCACATCGATAAGCATCCTTTCCGCGTTCCCTTCGTGTGCGGCTGTCGGGACCTGGGCGAGGCCCTGCGGCGTATCGGTGAAGGGGCGGCCATGATCCGCACCAAGGGCGAGGCGGGCACCGGCAACGTGGTGGAGGCGGTGCGCCACGCCCGGGCGGTGCTGGGCGGCATCCGGCGGCTGCAGGCCCTGCGCGAGGACGAGTTGATGGCCGCCGCCAAGGAGCTCGGCGCGCCCTATGAGTTGGTGAAGGAGGTTCACGACGCGGGCGTGCTGCCGGTGGTGAACTTCGCCGCGGGAGGCATCGCCACCCCGGCGGATGCGGCCATGATGATGCAGTTGGGGATGGACGGCGTCTTCGTCGGCTCGGGGATTTTTAAGAGCGCCGATCCGGCCAAGCGAGCCAAGTCGATTGTCATGGCGGTGACCCACTCCAACGATCCGGCTATCCTGGCTGAGGTCTCCAAGGGCTTGGGCGAGCCCATGCGCGGCCTGGACCTCAAAGAGATCCCTGAGAAGGAACTGCTGGCGGTGCGCGGTTGGTAATGCCTCCCTGCGTTTCGATTATCGAGGTTCACCCCCAGGAGCTCGACATGGTCTTGCGCTTTTCGCGAGGCAGCTGGGCTGGAGCATCGTCTACTTCCTCGCAACACCTCGGTAGCTGGCTGGGCCTTAACCCGGAAGGAGGTGTCTCGACGAAGTCGGGATACGAGCCCGCCAGGCTGACTCTGGACTTGAAGCGATGAAGGTCGGGGTGCTGGCCCTCCAGGGCGATTTTCTCGAACATCGCCGGGTGCTCGATAAACTTGGCGTGGCGGCGCCCGAGGTGCGACTTCCCCGAGATCTGAACGGGCTGGATGGTTTGATCATCCCCGGGGGCGAATCGACCACCATCGGCAAATTGGCCCAGTCCTATGGGCTGGCCGAGGAGATCCGGGATCGGCGCGCCCTGGCGA
>JACPWV010000056.1 GCA_016196905.1 Chloroflexota bacterium
CAGAGCAGCAAGCCGCGGGGGATGCTGGGGTCGAGGCGGGAGCCGCCGCAGACCTGGATCCCCGCAGCGGCGATGTCGCGGCCGCGGAAGGGTCCATAGCGGGCGGTGTACACAACGACGTCTTCGGCCGAGGTCCCGGGCGGGTTCTGGAGGCGCGAGACGACGACCGGGTTTGCCGGGTCGCGCGCATCGACGACCATCACACCGTTGTTCGGCTCCTCAGGGCAGAAGCGGGTCTTGGAGCCACTCGACCAGTCGGTGAAGCCCCAGTGGCCGACATAAGCGAAGCCCTCGTGCACCCAAACGTCGGCGTTGAAGCCGCGCCCGCCGAGGTCGTTGTGGCCGACGACGACCATGTTTAGTGCCGAACCACTCTTCACGCCTTCTTGGAACGTCTTCTTAGATTGCTCGAGGCGGTGTAGCTCCTCGGGCAGGAGCTCGTCCTCGTTCGACGGCTGCGTCGGAGCCGCGGTTGCCAACGCTGGCACCAGGATGCTAAGCACGAGAGCAAGCAAGATTATCGATCGTCGTATGCCGTGCATCGTCCCTCCTTTGAACCGCTTGAATGGGGTGGGAGCATCCGAGAGTCGACCTGGGGATGCGAGTGCTTCTCGCCCGTAGCCCCTCCTTTCTAAGGGAACTGCTACAGTAACTCATGGCAAGCACAGCCATCAATGAAACGTTACAGGCACGGGATGCTAAGAACCATAGTCAGGCTCAAGCGCCTCAGTCAAGAACGCTTTTCTCGAGCAGTATTGAAGTTATCGTTCAAGTTGAAGATGGGTGTGAATTCACTCAACATACGAAAACCGACCATGCCCTTTCCACGGTCGGCGTCGATTGACGACCTCCCATAAACCTCCGTCCCCCCCGGAGACCCCCCGCCTACACCCTCACAGGAAACGAAATTGAATCAATCGCTCGCGGAGGTCTGGTCGCATTATAGCATGGCCACTCTCGGGGTGTCAATAGCTTCTGTCAAGCTTTTGTCAAACCAAGGCTTTTGAGGTATAGTGAGTTGAGTGTTGATATCGTCAAGTCGGGGAGGGCATTATGCAATATCGCGTATTAGGTCGCACCGGTATTCGGGCCTCCGAGATCGGCTTCGGGGCCTGGGCCATCGGGGGCGACCAGTGGGGGCCGCAGGACGATCGCGAGTCCATGGCCGCCCTGCACAAAGCCTTGGACCTGGGCTGCACCCTCATCGACACCGCCCAGGTCTACGGGGAAGGGCACAGCGAGGTGCTCATCGGGCGCGTCCTGCGTGAGCGGGGTGAGCGGGTGACGGTGGCCACCAAGGTGCCGCCCAAGAATTATCGCTGGGGACCGCCTCCGGGCGCGGACCTCCGCGACTACTTCCCCGCCGATTACATCATCAAACGCTGCGAGTCCAGCTTGCGCAACTTGGGAACGGAAACCCTGGACCTCTATCAGCTCCACACCTGGTGTCCCAGCTGGGAGCACGAGACCGAGTGGTATGAGGCCCTGCTCAAGCTGCGCCAACAGGGCAAGATCCGCTACATCGGCATCTCGGTCAGCGATCACCGCCCCGGGGAGGCCAACCCGCAGATCGAGGCGGGGCGGGTGGACAGCATTCAGGTCATCTACAACATCCTGGATCAATCGCCCGAATGGAGGCTTTTCCCCGTGGCCCAAAAACATCACGTAGGGATCATCGTACGGGTGCCCTTGGCCTCAGGGGCCCTCACCGGCAAGTTCACCCAGAGGACGCGTTTCCCCAAAGGCGATTGGCGGCGCGAATGGAAGGATCGAGAGTGGCTGCATCGCATGGTGGAGCAGGTGGAGCGCATCCAATTCCTGACTCAGGACGGGATGCCCCTGGCCACCGCCGCGCTGAAATTCGTCCTGAGCCACCCGGCGGTCTCCACCCTCATCCCCGGCATTCGCAACTCCCAGCAGGCAGAGATGAACCTGAGCGCTTCCGACGGCCGCCCCCTGCCCGAAGAGCACCTGCGGCGGCTGCGCCAGATGTATACCCTCGGCCTGCTGGGCGCGGAGACCTCGGCAGGGTAGCATCGTCTCCAGGCTGACGAGCAGTGCCACAGTATGGATGCAGCACTTTGGAGCGGACAATCTCCCCGGAGAATCAGTCGCAACGCCAAAGTTCAGGTGACCTTTGTCGAGGAGGAGCTTGTGCCGGCCAGCCAGCTCAGCCAAATCACACTCGAAGTCGCGGGACGTGGTGACAGAGTCGTAGGCGTTCAACTCGATGGGGCGAATCCGAACCTAGCGGGTTGGTCGGCTTCTCTGAGCCTACCGCGGACATGAGCTCGGCCCCAAAGCTTTTGGACAGACGCCCTTGACGTGTGGTGCTGTTGGCTTCCCAGATTGAAGAGGGATTGTCGAGGGCTCTCGCAGAGTCGCTCAGGTGTCCGTGCCTGAGGGGGAGGTGCCTAGGAGAAGAGAGAACTAACCCGGCCTGAGGCGTTCGTCTAGATCCCAAAGGAGGAGAAGGTGGAAATCAAGTTGTACGTAGGCAATCTGTCCTACGACGCGACGGAGGAGGAACTCCGGGAGCTTTTCAGCCAAGCCGGCGCGGTGCGCTCAGTGTCCCTGATCACCGATCGCGACACGGGTCGGCCCCGCGGCTTCGCTTTCGTGGAGATGGAGAGCAGCGCCGAGGCGGAGAA
The DNA here is from genome assembly GCA_016196905.1 of Chloroflexota bacterium. GTDB lineage: Bacteria > Chloroflexota > Anaerolineae > UBA7937 > JACPPX01 > JACPWV01. The sequence goes on from JACPWV010000056.1 coordinate 2,652, forward strand.
GGCCGTCAGCATGCTCAACGGCTACCTGCTGCGCGACCGCCAGCTGCGGGTCAGCGAGGCGCGCCCCCGCGAGGAGCGCGGTGGAGGGGAGCGCGGTGGAGGGGAGCGACGCGGTGGAGGCTTCCGCGGGGGCCGGGGCGGAGGTCGTCGCGGCCGCTACTAACAAGGCTCGCCAGAGAACTTGACCGAGGAGGGCTGCTTGCCCAGACTCGGCCATAGGGGGTGATCGGCATGGCCTGGATTCGGGTGATCGAGCCACAAGAATCGGAGGGCGTCCTCGCTCAGCATTATGCTAAGGCGGTGCAACGGGCCGGCTGGGTGTGGAACATCGTCAAGATCATGAGCCTCAAGCCGGAGCAGATCAAGCACGCCATCGAAGGGATGTACGTGGGGATGATGCACGGCCCCTCGGGACTGAGCCGCGCCCAGCGGGAGATGATCGCCGTGGTCGTCTCCCGGGTCAACAGCTGTCATTACTGAATCCAGGCCCATGCCCATGACCTCCGGGAAGAGGTCGAGGATGAGGAACTGGTCGATCACATTCGAAACGATTACCGACAGGCGAAGCTGGACCCCGCCACCCGGGCCATGCTGGACTACTGCGTGAAGTTGACCACCCGTCCCTGGGAGATGCGTGAGGACGATGTGGAAACGCTCCGCGCTCACGGCCTCAGCGATGCGGACATCCTAGACATCGTGCAGGTGGCTAGCTTCTTTAACTACATCAATCGGGTGGCCGATGCGCTGGGCGTAGATCCGGAGCCCTTCATGGAACCCTGGCCCTGGCAGGAACGGGCCTTGCCGTCGCTGAGCTGAGCGATGCCGGGGTCCATGTCCACGGGGCTAAGATCCTTGAGCGATGAGCAGCTCCTGACCATGCCAGATGAACTGGTCCACTTCTTAGAGACGATGATCGATGCCTCCGGGCGAGCGGCTGTCGATCAGCCCGCCTGAGGCGGGCCGTTCACGCTGAGTTGCAACGCCGCGGCCTGCCCACCAAGCAGCCGCGAGGCGAACCCACAAGGCGTAGTCCTGATCTCGGCTGAGACACATCCCGGGTCGAAGCTTTTTAAAACCGTAGGGTTAGCAAGCGCTCCCGCGAGGGGAGCGCTTGCTCTTTGAAGGCCTCCTCAAGGCTACGCCTCGCCAGGCCCTCCGGCCAACAAGCTCATGTGCTCCGCACGTAGGGACAATCTTATGTGCTGGCCGGGATGGGGAAGCCCCTTGGCCTGGGCGTCGATCTGGAAGGTCAAGGTTTGGCCCTGCGCCCCGTGGACGAGGAGTTGATAGTGGTCACCCCGAAAAGAGCACTCCTGGACGATCACCTCGATCAAGTTCTCGCCGCCCCCTGGGCTGGTCAGGATCTGGGCCGCCTCCGGGCGAATGAGCAGGGTGAGTTCATCGCCCGCCTCAGGCGGGGGTGCCGGGCGCGGGTCCAGATTGAAAAGCCCCCAAGGAGTCTCCACCCACAGCCCGGGGCGGTCGGCGCTGAGGTGTGCGGGCAACAGGTTGGTCAGCCCCAGGAAGTGAGCCACGAAGGGGCTGTTGGGGTTCTGGTAGACCTCGGCCGGCTGGCCCTCCTGCACCAGGCGCCCCTGGTGCATGATGATCAGGCGATCGGCCACGGCGAAGGCCTCTTCCTGATCGTGGGTCACGTATAGGGTGGTGATCCCGATGCGTTTGAGCAGCGGACGCAGCTCGTTCATGAGCCGCTCGCGCAGGGGGCGATCCAGGGAACCCAAGGGCTCATCCAGCATCAGCAGGCGGGGCTTCGGGGCCAGGCTGCGGGCCAGGGCCACCCGTTGCTGCTCGCCGCCGGAGAGGCTGTGCACATCGTGCCTCGCGTAGTCGGTGAGGTCCACCAACGCCAAGGCCTCCTGCGCACGCCGCTGCACCTCCGCGGGCGAGAGCCCCGCCATGCGCAGGCCGAAAGCCACGTTGTCCAAAACATTCTTATGTGGAAACAGCGCGTAGTCTTGGAACATCAGGCCGAACCCGCGCTGGTGAGGAGCAGTGGAGGTGATGTCCGCCCCCGCGAAACGAAGCTCCCCTCGATCGGGCCGTTCCAGGCCGGCGATCGCCCGCAAGAGCGTGGTTTTGCCACAGCCGCTGGGGCCCAGCACGCACAAGATCTCCGCTGCCTCGATCTCGAAGCTGACATCGACCAGGGCCCTTTTTTGTCCGAAACTTTTATCGATGTGGCGAACCTCTAGTAACCCCATCCTTCGATCGTCCTATCCCTCTTCGATCGTGCGCTCCTGGCCCACGAGGCTCAGGGCCAGGCGGCCCATGGCCCTTCGGCCTAGTTCGGCGTTGCCCAGCGATGGGCGATAGCATGCCTTCCCCACCATAATATTATGGTGATCTTCTTAACGGACAGGGGGGGTGCCCTCAAAACTCTCCTTTCTCGCCAGAGCGAAAGCGCTCGATGGCCAGGATGCCCAGGCTGCACACCAGCATCAATAGGCTGCTCATGGCCAGGGCTTGGCCGTAGTTGAGAGCGCCCGGCTGGCCCAGAAAGCGGAAGATGGCCACGGGCATGGTGGGGAACTCGGGACGGGCGATCAGGGAGGTGGCCCCGAACTCCCCCAGCGAGATGGTGAAGGCGAACACAGAGCCCACCAGGAGCGCGGGGGAGACGATGGGCAGGTCTATTTCCCTCCAGACCCGCCCGGGCGAGGCTCCCAATACTGCCGCCGCCTCGCGCAGGTGAGGATGGATGCTCCGTAACACGGGCAGCAGGCTGCGCACCACGAAGGGGAAGGCCACCAGGCCGTGAGCCAGGGGCAGGAGCAGGGGGGAGGCTCTCAGGTTCAGCGGAGGCTCATCCAAGGCTAGGATATACCCGAAGCCCAGGGTGACCGCCGAGGTCCCTAAGGGCAACATGAAGATCGGGTCCAGAGTGGCGCGGATCACCCCTTTACGCTGGGTCAGCAAATCGGCGGCCAGGAGGCCCAGCCCCACCGCCAAGGCCACCGTGGCCGCAGCCACCAGCAGCGAGTTGCGCACCGCTTCCAGCGGCGGCACGAACAGGATGGAACCCCGCGGATTGGTGAAAAGCGCCAGGTAGTGATCCACCCCGTATCCATCCCTCCCCAAGAGGGAGCGTTCGACCAAGGCCAAAAGTGGGGTCAGCAGCAGGACGACCATGAAGCCAATATTGGCGGCCACCCAGGCGATCTCCCGCGCTGTCTGCGGCCGGCGCTGAACCAGGCGCTGAGCCCGGAGGGGCAAGGGTACTGAACTGGCAGCTTGCAGGTGAGTGTACAGCCACATCGAGATGAAGGTGAACCCAATCTGGGTCAGGGAGAGGGCGGCCGCCAAGGGCAGATTGAAGAGATTGACGGTTTGCTGGTATATCTCTACCTCCAAGGTGGCGAAGCGGGGACCGCCCAGGATCAAGATCACCCCAAAAGAAGTGAAATCGAAGATGAAGACCAGGAGGGCCGCGGCCAGGATGGCGGGTCTCAGCAGGGGCAAGGTCACCTCCCCAAAGGTGTGCCAATGATCGGCCCCCAGCGCCCGCGCCGCCTCCTCCAAGCGTGGACCCAGGTTGGCCCAAAAGCCCCCCACCATTCGCAGGATCACCGTGTAATTATAAAAGACGTGGGCGAGGAGAATGATCCACAGGGTATGCTGCAAATTGAGCAGCGGTTGCTCGCGGTGAAAGAGGGCCATGAGCAACTGATTGAGCCATCCCCGCGGGCCCAGCGTGGCGGCGAAGGCGGCCGCCACCACCACGGCGGGCATAACGAAAGGGATGGTGGTGAGGGCCTGGAGGAACGCCTTCCCGGGGAAGGTATACTTGGCGAAAACGTGGGCAGCCGGCAGCGCCACCAAGAGGGTAAGCAACGTCGAGAGGGTGGCCTGCCAGACGGTGAATCCCAGGGTCTGGGCGAAGAGGGGGCTGCGCAGCAGCTCAGCCAGGGTGGAGAGATCCAGGGATC
>JACPWV010000050.1 GCA_016196905.1 Chloroflexota bacterium
ATCGAGGTGGGCTTGATCAATCTGCGCGCGCTCGTTCGCGGCTGGGAACTGAGCCGGGACAATCGACTGATGTTCCTCTCCCTACTGTTGTGGGGCAGCGGGGAGGGCCTGTGGTTCTACATCCAGCCGCTCTATATCCAGAGCCTGGGCGCGGACGCGGTGCAGATCGGGCTGGTCCTCTCCCTGGGCGCGGCCGCCTTTACCCTGACCTTGCTGCCCGGCGGCTGGATCTCCGATCGCTACAGTCGACGCAAGACCATGTTGGGCGGCTACCTGCTGGGCATTGTGGGGGCGATGCTGCTCGCCAGCGCCGAGGATTGGCGCCAGCTGATCCCTGGATTTGTGCTGTTCTACGCCTCCGGCTACTGCGTCCCGGCCATCGACAGCTACATCGCCCACGCCGCCGGCGGCCGGGATCTATCGCGCGTCTTCAGCACCACCTTCGCCGCCTACAACATCGGCCTCACCTTCTCCCCGGTTTTAGGCGGGTGGTTAGGGGAGGTCTTCGGCCTGCGCACCGTCTTCTGGATCTCAGCACTGCTCTTCGCCGCCTCCACGGTGGCGGTGTGGTTAGTGTCCGAGCAGCCGGTCACCCCCCACCACCAGCGACCCAGCCATCGGACCGTGCTGGGGCATCGGCCCTTTTGGCGGCTCACCCTTTTCTTCAGCCTGCTTTTCTTTGCGCTGGCCCTGGGACAGCCCTTCGCCCCCAATTATCTGACCGATGTCTATCAACTAGATCTCTCCAGCATCGGGCTGCTGGGCACGCTTAACTCGCTGGGCGGGGCGCTGTTGGGTCTGGTCCTGGGGCGCTGGTGGCCGGGGCGCCAGGGATTGCTCATCGGCCAGGCTCTGGTTCTGGTCTCGCTGGCCCTCTTTCTGAATAGCGCAGCCCTCTCCGTGCTGGCGCTGGCCTTTCTGCTCAAAGGGGCTTCGCGCGCCTGTCACGCGCTGGCCTCGGCGCATCTGGGCTTAACTCTCGATCCGCGCCTTCTGGGCTTAGGCTTCGGTGTTTATCAGACGGGCACCAACGCGGCCTTGGTCATCGTCCCCTATTTGGCGGGGTGGTTGTATGCCCTGCGCCCCGAATATCCCTTCTGGATCTCGGCGCTGGGCATCCCGCTGACGATAGTCCTGACCGCCTTCCTGATCAAAGGCCGATAGAACCCTCAGTGTTCGTGCTCGATCTCGTATCCCGCCTGGCGGAGGGCAGCCAGGATCTCCTCCCCGTGAGCGCGATCGCGGGTCTCCACGGTCAACTCCACCTCAGCCTGATCCACCGGGACGTTGCGAGCGATGCGGCTGTGCTGGATATCCAAGACGTTCACCCCGCGTTCGGCCAAGAGCTTCAAGAAGCCGGCCAGTTGACCGGGCCGATCGGGGAGGCGGGTGCGGATGATCAGATAGCGATCCACGGCGGCCAGCCCGCGGGCGATGGCCCGCGAGAGGAAGTTCAGGTCGATGTTGCCCCCGCTGATGAGCACCACTACCTTTCGCCCGGGCAGAGCGAGGCGTCCGCTCAGTAGAGCCGCCAGGCCCGCGGCGCCGGCGCCCTCTACCACCAGTTTGCTTTTCTCTAAGAGGACCACAATCGACTGCACGATCTCCTCATCGCTGACGGTGAGCATCTCGTCCACGTAGCGTTGCATCACCTGGAAGGTCAGATCGCCGATGCGCCGCGCTTTGATCCCATCGGCGATGGTGTGCACCGCGGGCCACTCCACCAAATGGCCCTGCCGAAACGATTCCACCCCCGGGGCGCAGCCCTCGGCTTGCACACCGATCAGGCGAACTTTCGGATTGAGGCTTTTGGCCGCAGCGGCGATGCCCGAGATCAGCCCGCCCCCGCCCACCGAGACGATGATCGCCTCTGCATCGGCCAGATCCTCGGCGATCTCTAAGCCCACAGTGCCCTGGCCGGCCATGACCTGCCGATCGTCGAAGGGGTGCACAAAGGCCAGGCCCCGTTCCTTTTGCAGCCGAAGCGCTTCTTGATACGAATCGTCGTAATCGGTGCCGGAGAGGATCACCTCCGCCCCCAGAGCGCGGGTGGCGTTGACCTTGGTGAGAGGGGCCTCCTCGGGCATGACGATGGTGGCGGGGATCCCTACTAACCGGGCGGCGTAGGCCACGCCTTGGGCGTGGTTCCCCGCCGAGGCGGCGATCACCCCTCGGGCGCGTTCCTGGGGGGAGAGGCTCTGGATCTTGTTGTAAGCGCCGCGCAGCTTGTAGGCGCCGGTGCGCTGCAACTTCTCCAGCTCTAGATAGAGCTGGGCGCCGGTCAGCTCGCTGAGATAGGGATCGTGGACCAATTGAGTGCGGCGGACCACCCCGCGCAGGGTCTCAGCCGCGTGGCGGATATCCTCGAGGGTGAGCATCGATCCAAGCCTAATATAAAAAGGAAGTTGGCGCAAGCCAGCCGGTGGTAATCGGTGACAACCGAATGAGCATCTGATTGCTCGAAGCTGCTTCCCCCTAGCTAGGTCGGAAGATGTCTTCGGGAGGGGACTAGCCCCTCCCCTACAACCCGATCCGGTGGTTTGATCAATAGAGTGGAGAGGATAATAGGGGAGGCTCTGGTGGCCTCCCGCCGCTCTAATGAGACCCGTGCCCACCCTGCAACCCTCTGGGCCTGGCCCGAGGTAGACCTCGTCTCACGCTCGGGCGACTCGGAAACAAGGAACCATGCTCGCGGAACCTGACTAGCCCCTTCGGCCGACGGATCGTGTTGAGTCGAATAATAGAGTTGAGAGGGATTGCGAAGTGGACTAGAATCGAGATAAGATCGGAGGCGAGGGGTGGGTCGAGTGTTAAGGTGGGCATTCATCACGGCGGTGGCGATCCTCAGCGCCTGCCGCGCCACGCCGACTTCTATCCCCACCGCGGAGTCTATCTCCGGCGCCGACCCTTTCCTCCAGGAGCGAGAGTCAATGGTGCACAACCAAATCGAGGCACGCGGCGTCACCGATGAGCGGGTGCTGGCGGCCATGCGCAAGGTCCCCCGCCACGAGTTCGTCCTCCCCGATTACCTGCCCCAGGCTTACGCCGACCATCCACTACCTATCGGCTACGGCCAGACCATCTCGCAGCCCTTCGTGGTGGCGCTGATGACCGAGCTGCTCCGGTTGGAGCCGGGCGACACGGTGCTGGAGGTGGGCAGCGGCTCCGGCTACCAGGCGGCCATCCTGGCCGAACTAGCCGATCGCGTCTACAGTGTGGAGATCATCCCCGAGTTAGCTGATTCCGCCGCGGAGCGCTTGCAGCGATTGGGTTACTCTCAAGTGCAGGTAGCCAACCGCGATGGCTACTTCGGCTGGGAGGAGTATAGCCCCTTCGACGCCATCATCGTCACCGCCGCCCCCGACCACCTGCCCCAGCCGCTCATCCAACAACTGAAGGATGGGGGTCGCTTGGTCATCCCCGTCGGCCCCCCCGGCGCTTATCAAACTTTGTGGCAGATCATCAAGCAGGGGGATCAACTCATCTCCAACGATTTGGGGGGCGTGCGTTTCGTCCCCCTCACCGGCGGGGCTGGGAGCTGAGCCGTCCGCGGTCGCGCGCCAGCGGCGCGATGAGGGCGGCGCTCAGCAGATAGGCAGCCCCGCCCAACACCAACACCCAGGAGAAACCGATTGACAGCGCCAGGATGGCCGCCAGCACGGCGCTGAGCACCGAGGCGAACCCGTTGATCCCCCACAGCCACGGGATCGGAGCGTTGCTTTGCCGAGCGATCGCGATTCCCCTGGGGAAAGGGATGCCCATCAAAGTCGCCAATGGAGCCAGCACCAAGACACTGAGAACCAAGCGCAGCCCCAGAGGATAGCCCAGAGCCAAGTCAAAAAAGATCGACAGCACTGTAGGGTAAAAAAGGACGGCCAGTCCTAGTGTCGAGATGGCACGGATCATAGGAACCCGCCCCGAGATGGCGCTCCCCAGACCCGAGAAGACCAGCACGCTGAAAAGAACCGTGCCCAAGGCGTAGACGGGATGGCCCAGGAAAAGGATGAAACGCTGGATGAGAGGGATCTCGACCAGCAAAAAGGCCAGCCCGATCGACACGAAATAAAGAGCCAGACGCCGTTCCTTGATCAATTGTCCAAAGCCGCCCAGGCGGACCAGCGGCGCGAGGATCAAAAGCAGAGAGGCGAGCAGGACCAAAAGCAACAGGGCCCACAGCACCAGGAACCCGCTGCCGCCGAAGGGCTGAAAGGTCCGCCCGTAGTTGGCCAGGATCTGGGGGAGTTGGGCCAGGGTGAAGAAATGAAAGAAGAAGGGCTTGTCGTCGCTGGGCGGGGAGACGTCGAAGGGATAGGAGCGATAAAAGGCCCCGCGATCGGAACTCTCGAACACTTGGCGGTAGGTCCGATAATAGATGGGCTCGGGCGAGGCGAAGTAGCGATCAGCCTCCGCCTCGATCATCCCCGGGTAGTAAATCAGATCGAAGCGCCTCTCGGTCGCGAACGCCTTGAGCCCAGCGATCTCCTCAGCGTTCAGCGGCGAGCCTTTCACCAAAAGTAAGGCCGTGGAGAAGCTGCGCAGGGCGGCGATGTGCGCCGAGGGTTGCTCGATCCCCAGGCCTTCCAACGCCTCCACCGCCATGGCCAGAGCGCGCAGGTCCTCGGAGGGCGGCCTTTGCAGCCAGCGGTGGATCACCAGGTAGCCTCCCGGGGTCAGGTGCAGAAGATATTCTCTGAAAGCATCCACTGTGTAATAATAGTTCTCGGCCAAGCTGTAGGCTCCCGAGGTGACCGGGCGGAAGCTATCGTAAAGGGAGACCTGGACGATATCGAAAGGCTCGGGGCAGCGGCGCAGGTAGCTGCGCCCCATCTCCTGGATCACAGTCACTTGTGGCCGACCATAGAGGCCGCCCGCTTCCCGGTCGAATCGCTCGCCGACGAGCTGGACCAGGAGCGGGTTGCTCTCCACCGCCACCACCTCGCGCGCACGGTGGCGCGTTGCCAGGAGCACATCCAGGCCACCGCCTGGCTCCAGGATCAAGACGCGAGGCCTCTCGATCAGGCGATAGGGCGTGGCAGTGAGGAGATCATCGAGGAACTGAAGATCGGTCTCGGCCTTTACCCGAGTGAGAGGCCGCAGATCGTCTCCAT
>JACPWV010000062.1 GCA_016196905.1 Chloroflexota bacterium
CCCAGTCGAGGACACTCGTCGACGAACTGAGGATCTTCTCGAACAGTTCGGGATGGGCGTGGTAGCGCACCAGCGGTTGGCTTCCTTCTCCAAAGGCATGCGCCAGAAAGTGGCCTTGATCCGAGCCTTGATTCACGATCCGCCGGTGCTCTTCCTGGATGAGCCCACCTCGGCCATGGATCCCCACAGCGCCAAGATGGTGCGCGATGCCATCGCCGGCCTGCGTTCCTCTCAGAGGGCCATTCTCTTGTGCACCCATAACTTGGCCGAGGCGGAGGCCATCGCGGATCGCCTGGCCATCCTTCGTCGCGGGCGCCTGATTGGGCTGGGCACCGCCGAGGAACTCAAGAATCAGTTTCTCGGCCCCCCCGCCCTCGAACTTCGCCTGGCCCAGCCCCTGGATGGCGCCCTAGACATCATCCGGGAAATGGTGGAGGTTCAGGAGACGGGGCCCGATTGGGTGCGCTATCGCTCCCATCGCCCGCAGGAGGTCAACCCCCGGCTGCTGCAGCGTTTGGCCGCTGAGGGAGTAAAGGTGGTGACCCTCAGCGAGGTGCCCCGCAGCCTGGAGCAGGTCTATCTGCACTTGGTGGAGGAGAACGATGAGCATTGAGGCTGGCTGGCACAGCCTGGCCCGGCCAAGGCTGGAGGGTGAGAAGTGGCGGGCTTCACTGGGTCGGATGCTCATCGTCACCCGCCGAGAGGTGAGGGATTCGCTGCGCGATTGGCGCATCACAGGTCCCATCCTGATCCTCACCGCCGTCTTCCCCTGGCTGACCGGCTCGGCCTCGCGTTTGGCCGCCCAATTCGCCGTCAATTACGGAGTGGCTGACAACGCGACCATCATTCTGCAACAATTGATTCCCTTCTCCTTGTTGATTGTGGGTTTCTTCCCCATCTCCTTCTCGCTGGTCATCGCCCTGGAGACCTTCGTGGGGGAGCGGGAGCGTAACACTCTGGAGCCGCTGCTGGCGACCCCCATCAGCGATCGAGAACTGTACCTGGCCAAGTTAGCGGGGGTGATGGTGCTGCCCCTGGTGGCCAGCTACCTGGGCCTCTTCATCCACTTGATCAACCTCCAGCTCACCACCGATTACCGGGTGCCCCTGGTGGCCGTGGTCCAGGTGTTGCTGCTGACTACTTTGGAGGCGTTGGTCATGGTCTCCGGCGCGGTGGTGGTCTCCGCTCACACCACCAGCGTGCGCGCGGCCAACCTGCTGGCCAGCTTTATTATCATCCCGGTGGCTTTGCTCCTGCAGGCCGAGGCGGTGCTTTTGTTCTGGGGCCGCTATCACGTCTTGTGGGTGGTGGCCCTCGGTCTGGTGGCGATGAGCATCGCGCTGCTGCGGGCTGGGATGCGCCTCTTCAACCGCGAGGAGATCCTGGCCCGAGAGTTCGACGAGTTCAGCTTGCGTTCGCTGTGGCGTCGCTTTCTCTCCTCTTGGTCGGCGCTGCCTGGGGAAACTCTCCCCGCCACTCCGCGGCCGCTGCCTGGCCTGGTGCCGCTTTATCGTGAGCACCTGCCGCGCTTGTTTCGGCTCTATAGCCGTCCCCTGGTGCTGGTCACGGCTTTCATGGCGGGCAGCCTGATCTTGGGCTGGGCGGCTGCCCTGCGCTATCCCCTTTCCCCCAACCTCTTCAACCCGGGGCATCCACCCCCCGACCTCGCCCCCACGGCCTCGGGATGGCCGCAGTTGGATCTCCTCCCCCGGCTCACGGTGAGTGGGATCTTCATGCATAACATGCGGGTGCTCCTCTTGGGTGCGGCGCTATCCTTAATCAGTTTCGGGGCCGGATCCCTCCTCCTCTTACTTCTGCCTCTAGGGGTCACTGGCTTTCTGGCTGGGCAGGTTTCCCTGGGCGGCCGCGATCCGCTCCTCTTCATGCTGGCAGCGGTGATGCCCCACGGCTGGGCCGAGTTACCGGCGGCGGCGCTGGCCAGCGCCTTCGCCTTGCAGTTGGGCGCCTCGCTCATGGCCCCGCCCCGCGGTCTCTCCCTGGGGGAGGGGCTGCTGCTGGCCCTGGTCAATTTCCTCAAAGTTTTCCTCCTGGTGGTTCTACCCCTTCTGCTCCTGGCTGCTATCCTCGAGGTTTATGTGACCCCGCAGACCGCTCTGTGGTGGCTCGTCTCTAATTCACCCTAGATGCTTTTTCTTCGGGGACTCAAGCAGCCACGGACACCTCCCAGGGTGTCCGTTTCGTTTTCCTTAAACTCGATCCTGGTGATGCGCTATAATGGGGGCGAGTGCACCCTGAGGAGGGGCGATGGCCAAAGTTGCCACAGCAGACATCAGGAAAAAGGTCGGGAAACTGCGGCGCCAAATCGAGTACCACAACTATCGCTACTATGTCCTCGATTCCCCAGAGATCACCGACGCGCAGTACGATGCCCTGCTGCGCCAGCTTCAGGAATGGGAGCGCGCGCACCCCGAGCTGATCACTCCCGATTCGCCCACCCAACGGGTCGGGGCTCCGCCCGTTGCCGAGTTCGGCGAGGTGAGCCATCGGGTGCCCATGCTCAGCCTGGACAACGCCTTCAAGTCCGAGGAAGTCCGGGCCTGGTATAAACGCATCGCCAAACTGCTGCCGTCGGGAGACCAGATGGAGTTCACGGTAGAGCCGAAAGTGGATGGCCTGGCCGTGTCCCTCACCTACCAGAACGGCCTTCTGATCAGGGGAGCCACCCGGGGCGACGGTTTCGTGGGCGAGGATGTCACCCCCAACCTGAGAACCATCCCCTCTATCCCCCTGCGCATCCCAGTGGATGGGAAAAAGAGGCCGCCGGCGCTGATCGAGGTCCGCGGCGAGGTCTACATCCCCCAGAGAGCCTTCGTGGAGATGAACCAGAAGCTGGCCGCCGCCGGTGAGAGAACCTTGGTCAACCCGCGAAACGCAGCGGCCGGCTCTGTGCGGCAGAAGGACTCGTCCATCACCGCCTCCCGTCCCCTGACGATCTCCGTTTACGGCGTGGGCCATTTCGAGGGGGTGGTCCTCAGGAGCCAGTGGGAAACCTTGCAGTTCCTTCAGGAGATGGGATTCCGGACCCCGCCGGATGTCTCTCGCCACAAAGACTTGGAGGGAGCCATCGCCGCCTGTGAAAAGGGGATCGAGAAGTCCGAGGGTTGGGACTTCGAGGCCGACGGGGTGGTAGTCAAGGTCAACTCCTTCGCCCAACAGGAGCGGCTGGGGGTGGTCGGGCATGCCCCCCGCTGGGCCATCGCCTACAAATTCCCGGCCGAGGAGGCCATCACCCGCTTGTTGGAAGTGGGGATCAATGTGGGCCGCACCGGGACCTTGAACCCCTACGCCGTCTTAGAGCCGGTGCGGGTCAGTGGAGTGACCGTCTCCTCAGCTACGCTGCACAACTTCGAAGACATCCAGCGCAAAGACATCCGCCAGGGCGACTGGGTGGTGGTCAAGCGGGCGGGGGAGGTGATCCCCCAGGTGGTGAGGCCGCTCAGCTCACGGCGCACCGGTCGGGAACGCCGCATTCGCCCTCCGCGAAAATGTCCCCAGTGCGGGGAGGCGATCTATAAGCCCGAAGACGAGGTGATGTACTACTGCATCAACGCTTCCTGCCCTGCCCAATTGGTGCGCAACATCGAGCACTGGGTCTCCAAAGGGGCGATGGACATCGAAGGCTTTGGGGAGAAGCAGACGGCCAAGTTCGTGGAGTTGGGTCTGGTCAAAGATGCCGCCGATCTCTACTACCTCAAGCGCGACAAAATTCTGGGCTTGGAGGGCTTCGCGGAGAAGGCTACCGACAACCTGCTGGAGGCTATTCAGGCCTCCAAGCAGCGGCCCCTGTGGCGCACCATCACCGCGCTGGGCATCCGCCACGTGGGCAGCACGGTAGCGCAGCTACTGACCCGGCACTTCTCCTCCGTCGATGAACTGATGAACGCCAGCCAGGAGGAGCTGTTGCGCATCGCGGGGATCGGGCCGCACACCGCGCGCAGCATCGCGGAGTATTTTCGTCAGCGGCGCAACCGGCGCTTCATCGAGAAGCTGCGCCGAGCGGGGGTGCGCCTCAGTCGAGCAGGAGAGGAGGCCGCGCCGGCGAGGGGGCCCCTGTCCGGGCTGACTTTTGTGATCACCGGGACGTTGCCGAAGATGAGCCGGGAGGAGGCCGCCGCCCTCATCGTCCAACGCGGCGGCAAGGTCGTGGACAGCGTCAGCAAGAAGACTAGTTACCTCGTGGTTGGCGAGGATCCCGGGGGCACCAAGTTCAACAAGGCCAAGGAACTGGGCATCCCCAGGATCGACGAGGGCCAGCTGAGGCAGCTGGCCCAAGGCAAGCGCTGATGCTTCGATCAGAGAATTGTTGGCGCGAGGCCGATCGGCCGTTCTAGGCCGTCAGACATTCGATTCGTTGACTCAGCCCCCTTGCATGCCGGTGAGGAACGCCAGTCCCAGAGCGGCTCCGAACAGGGCGATGAGCACGATCACCACGACCACAGGGATGAGAACCACGACAGCCGCTTTTGTGGTATCCAGTGCATGGCTGGACTTGATGGCGTAGACGTCCAGAAAGATGGCATACAGCCCAACCACGATACTCAGTATCCCCACAACGGGGACTAGCCCCAGGACGCTGTTTACGATGCCCGTGGGCACGGCGACCAAGGAGAGGAGATAGGACTGCACCGTGAAATCGCCGGTGCCCCCGAAGACCTTGGCCAGTACATAAAGGATCCCAGAAAAGATATAGAACACAACGATGGTGAAGATCGGGGCCGTGATGAGCCCCCCGACGCCACCACCCTGGATAAGGCCGACGATGCCTCCCACCAAGCCCAGAATCACCAAACCAATGAGAGTCTGCACACTGCTGGCCTCGCGCTTGGCGGCATCGAAAGGAGCCGTACTCCCCGGCCGGGTCACCACCGCCATCGAGGAGTTGACCATCTTCATGTAGTCTTCCATGCCTGCCTCCTTTGGGTTGATTTTTGGCACCTATGATGCCATGTTATACCACTCTGTATAACCCCCAACTTGGTTAAAAGATGCCCACCAAGTCTCGAATAGTAGCCAGCATTTACATAAGCTTATACTGGCAGTCAGGCCACGCTAAAGGGGATTAGCTCCACATGAGATCGCCGACGACGGCCGCCTCGGACCCTCATTCATTTAATGCTGATTCGTACTCGCTCCTCGAACGGCGCGTCCTGGGCCCAGTGCGGGAGCTGTCGGGGCGCTACTTTTTTCGGCCCCTGGTCCTGGTGCTCGCGCGAGTGGGCGTCTCGCCAAATGGCGTATCGGCTCTCCAAATCCCGTTAGGACTTATTTTCGTGTGGACCGTTGGGCCCTATCCGCGTCTCGCCTTCCTTCTCATGATCGCCGCCATTTTTCTCGATGGCCTAGATGGTGCGCTGGCCCGGCATTCGGGACGCGCCTCGGCCTTTGGGGCGCTGTGGGATCAGTTCTGCGACCACCTGCGCGAGATCTTGGTGGTGGCCGGGCTGGCCTGGGCTGGGGCGGCCTCCGGTTTGTGGGCCACGCTCTACGCCTTCACCTACCCCACCTTCAACCTCACCCTGGCCTTGGCCAATCGGTACGATACCCCTTTGCCCTGGGCCATCAAATCGTATTTGACTTTATACCCTTTCATCTTCCTCTACCTGTGGTGGGGGATCGACTGGCTGAATGTGGGGTTGATCCTTTCGATTTTGGCCATGGGGCTGGCCATCGCCCAGGGGCTTTATCGATTGAGACGTGTCATGCAATGATGGGATGAGCTCCATACCCGCTATGTCGCGGCGCCGTGCCGGCGGAGCAACCCGGCCACGTTGTTGTGGCCCTTTTCCAAGGCGATCGAAAGCGCCGTCTGGCCCTTGGGGGTCTTTACGCTGGCGTCCGCTCCGCGGGCCAGGAGGAGCTCGATCATCTTCGGGTCCCCATTGGCGGCCGCCGCGAAAAGCGGCGTGATCCCCTCCTCGTAACGGTGATTCGGGTCCGCGCCACCGGTGAGTAAAAGCTCGACGATGGCTCTGTGGCCGGAGGAGACCGCTCCCGTTAAGGCCGTGAAGCGCGACTCGTTCTTGGCGATGGCGTTGACATCGGCACCCTTAGAGATGAGGAACTGGACGGTCTCCTTTTGACCCAGATAAGCCGCCAAGGCAAGTGGTGTGTATCCGTCAACGGAGTAAGAGCTCGCGAGACTCGGATCGCCTTCTACGAGATACTTGACCCGTTCGATCTCACCCAAGGAGGATGCCTCGTGGATGTCCAAGTCCGCTTTCCGGGAGGCGCTGAGCGCGGCCACCTGGTGGTGGCCAAAGTATAAGGCTACCAAGATAGGGGAGAGTCCACTCTCGGACTTCGCGTTCGCCAGACTGGGGCTCGCCTCCAGGAGTGCCTTCACTTGGGCCAGATCACCGGCCCTTACGGCTTCCAGAAACTCCTCTGTCGATGCTGTCCTTTTCACCTGATTCTTGGCCATTCGATTTCGCCTAGGCGCTCAATTTCAATCGAGCGCACTATGATCGAGGGATCAATGGATAGCGATCAAGCCAAGCGTCTCATTTCCCACCATAATATTTAGGTGGCTCGGCCTTTACGAGGCCTGCATGACCTCCAGCCACTGGTACACCCGATAGTTGAACATCACCTTCTGGACGAATTCGCGCGTCTCGCTCAAGTCCATCCAGCGATAGAAATCCTCCTTGGTGACCACCAGCGGATCCTCCAGCCAGCGCGCTACATTCCCTGGGCCCCCGTTATAGGCGGCCACCGCGTAATCCACATCGCCCTCGAACTGGTCCAGCACGAAGCGCAGGTAGTAGGCTCCCAGACGGACGTTGATGCGAGGGTTGAAGACGTCGAAGGGGCGCAGGCGCATCCCTAACTGGCGTGCGATCATATCGCGGGTGGAGGGGATGAGCTGCATCAAACCCTGTGCGTAAGAACGCGAGACGGCCTCTGGATTGTAGCGACTCTCTTGGCGCATCACCGCCCAGACCAGCAGGGGGTCCAGCCCGAACTCCTGGGCTGCCTCTTCCACCTCTCGACGGTAGGCCTTGGGATAGGCCAGGCGCCAAAAGGCTAAGGGGGCGGGGTCGAGTTCCCTGAGCGACTGCTCGGCGATCTGTTGAGCATCCTGGACCCGCCCGCGCTGGGCCAGCGCCTGGGCCATGCTCAGATCGATGCCGGCGCTATAGTTGAAGCGGGCGGCCATGCGCAGCTCGCGCCGGGCCAACTCGTCCAAACCGAGGATCTCCAAGGCGCGCACCTTGGCCAGGATGGCATCGCCCGCCCTGGCCGGGGCAGAGGCCACGGGCGCCAGGAAGGAGCCATCGCCCAAAAGGAGAGGGAAGAAGCTAGAGGTCGCGTCCTGCAGCAGAGAAACGGCCTGGCTCTGCATCTCCCGGTCATCCAGGCGGCGCGCCAGCACGTAAAGCCGATAGGCGGCGTCGTCGGAGAGTCCGATGGGGGCCGAACCCAGCCGGGCGTAGAAGGGAAGGGCTTCCTGTGCGCGCCCCTCGCGCTCTAGGATGCTGGCCGCCCGCCACCAGGCGACGGGATAGGGAAGATCGCGATAGAGGGCTAAGGCCTCCTCGATCTCACCGCGCGATTCCAGGATCTCGGCCTGGGCCAGGCGGCTCTCAGCAGTGTCTAGGTCGCGATAGATCTCCAGCGCCTCCTCCAAGCGGCCCAGCCGTCCCAGGCTGCGGGCCAACCCCATGCGGGCGGTAGTGTCCTCGGGCGAAGTGGCCAACCAGTTTTGATAAGCTTCCTGGGCCTCATCGTAGCGGCCCAAACTGAACAAAGCCTGGGCGCGCACGGCCTTGTAGCGGGGGTCATCTCGCAGGGCGGGGTCACGCAGCACCTCCAGGGCATCGCTGTAGTAGGTGGCGGCGATCAAGTCCTGAGCCAGGGTCAGGGCATCGGGGGCCAGCCGGCGCATCCCCTCGAAGGCCTCGGCAAAATCGCTGATGAGCTCTTGATAAGCCTGGTAGGCTTCGGCGCGCTTCCCG
>JACPWV010000053.1 GCA_016196905.1 Chloroflexota bacterium
GGCTGCTTCAAGGCTGGTTCAACTGGGGGCAGCTGTACTTCAACACTTGGTAGGACTCGGTGCCTAACTGCTCGTGCAGCCGATTTGGTACCCCTGAATTGTGAATATGGGCCAGACAAGTTGGGGCAGAAGAGGAGTCCAGGCCGTTCTACTGGCGGCTGGGCTCATGGCCTTGCTCCTGGTCGGGCTGGCAGCACCCCGTTTGTTTCCGTCCGATGGTCTATCCGCCTATGAGGGGAATGAACGCGTCGCCGCGGAAGAGGCCCTATTATCGGCCCAGCTCGGCTGCAATGAACCTGGTGATCGTCTCATGAGGCTCAAGTTCCAAGTCCTTGAGGTAACCCTTCAGACTGGATTGTGTCCACTCAGCGGCGTTCCTGCCTACCGGGCCCGCATCCGCACCTACACGCTGTTCATGATTCCCAGCGGCACCGTCTCAGTAGCGTGCAGTTCAGTCGACTGCCGTTAACTATTTGATCCAGCCTGGCGAGTTTCGCATTTGTTTTGAGAGATACCGGAGTCTTGACAAGACAGCTCGATTTATGATATAGTCATTCCCAAATTAGGGAGCACGAGACGAACCGATGAGCGTGGATCGCCGAGCCCAGCAGGTCAATCGAAATGGCGATAATAACAACGCCAACCAGGGCGTGTGCAGCTGTGACTCCACGCTTGGCACCGAGATAGCCTAGATGGCTGGAATACGATTGGAGTTTTTAGGTCTGAGGAGCGTGGAGCATAAATCCCCACGCTCCTCACTCTTTTGATAGAGGGAGGCGCGATGGCCGGTCGCTACAGTATCCCCCGCCGTCCAGCCCCGGCCCCCTTTCCCTTGCCCGCCCGCTTCCGCATGGGAGAGGAGGACGAGTACGTCAAGTACGGTCGGCGAGGCCTGGAGGGGCCGGAAGACGCCCACTGGACCCCGCAAATCATCTCCCAGATCTGGTACCAAGCCGAGACGGGGAAAGTCCCCGTGTCAGGCGCGGGCTATGGCGGAGCCTTCGCCGGACCCGGTTTCGAGGGCATCTGGTTAGACATGTCCGAGATCGTCCGCCCCACCCGCGATGGGATCCACGGCCGGGAGTACATCTCCACCAGCATCGATTTAGGCCGCGCCCCCGCCTTTTTGAGTTTTGATAGGCAGGAGGAGTTACGTGCATCGCTGCCTCCATTGGTGGAGCTGCCCCTGCCTATCCTCTTCAACCCGCCCCCGCTGGGAGGAGCGCGGGTCCGTCAGGCGATGCTGGGGGCCGCCCGACAACTGGGCACCATCGCCTTCCTCTCCACCGGGTTGGGCTCCGTTTCGATTGGGGACGAGAGCCTCGCCCCTCGCTTCAACGGAGGCCTCCCCGATCCTCTGCCCGACTGGCTGGGGCAGGTGCGCTTGATCGAGGTCGAGTATGACCAGTTCCCGAAGGAGCCGCAACTGGCCTGGCTCGAGAGGACCAAGGCCGGCTGGCCGGAGCTGCTGGTCTCGATCCGCACGCCCCTAGTGCCGAGGGTCGAGGACCAAGTCGTGGCCCTGATCGAGGGAGGGGCTGACATCGTCCATCTTTATGCCGACGAATACGGGCGGGAGCTCGTCCTCGACAGAGGGAGCGCTCCGCGCGCCCTGCCCCGAGCCCTCCACGCGGTCCACGAGCGGCTGGTCGAACTGGGGATCCGCGATCAGGTTACCCTCCTGGCCAGCGGGGGGATCGCCGCTGCCGAACACATCCCCAAGGCGATCCTGTGCGGCGCGGACGGGGTGGTGCTGGACTTCCCCCTGGTGATCGCCTTGGGTTGTGGCTTGTGGGCCGATTCTCTTCGCCCCTGCCCGGTGGAGGCCGATGCCATCGATCCCGCTTGGGGTGCGCAACGTATTATCAACCTAATGGGAGCCTGGCGCGATCAGCTTCTGGAGGTGCTGGGTGCCATGGGGATGCGCGAGGTGCGGCGCCTGCGCGGCGAGACCGGTCGGGCCATCTTCTACGAGGAAGAGGAGAAGGCTTTTCGGGATCTCTTCCCCCATCGGCAGCCTGGAGGGCAGCCCGCCGAGTCCAGCGAGAATTCCGAGGGGGATCTGCGCTGGACTGAGGATCTCCTTCAGGCAACCTGGCTCGAGGCTGCCACCGGACGGTCGGTGGATAGCCACCTGCGAGTGGGCCGCTCGGGCGGTGGCTTCGATAGGCTGCGCTTCGTCAGCGAGGTCAAGAGCCAGGCCGAGGCTGTTCGAAACGACGACGATGCAGAGATCGATCTCTCCTTGGCTCTAAATCGGCGCGGCGATGGTCGCCCCCAGATCGTCCTGCCCCTGGCCATCTACGGAGCGGGGATGTCCTTCGGCTCGGTCAGCCTGCAGACCATGCTGGCCCGCGCCATGGCTGCCCAGCGCTTGGGTTTATTAGTCTCCACCGGCGAGGGTGGGTACCCGGAGGCCTTGATCCCCTACGCCGATCATATCATCACCCAGGTAGCCACCGGCCTGTTCGGGGTGAGCGAGGAGACCATCCAGAGGGCGCCCTTGGTGGAGTTCAAATACGCCCAGGGCGCCAAGCCCGGGTTGGGAGGCCACCTGTTGGCGGGCAAGAACACCGCGGTGGTGGCGGCCCTGCGGGAGGCGGTCCCCAGTACCAGTCTGTACTCGCCCTTTCCCTTCCACAGCGTCTACTCGGTGGAGGATCACAAGAAGCACGTGGATTGGATCAAGGCGGTGAACCCGCGGGCGCTGGTCTCGGTCAAGGTGGCCACGCCCACCGATGTGGACATGGTGGCGGTGGGGATCTATTACGCGGGTGCCCACATTATCCACCTGGACGGAGGCTACGGCGGCACCGGGGCGGCCCCCGAGATCGCCAAGAAGAACATCGCCATGCCCCTGGAATACGCCATCCCCAAGGTGCACCAGTTCCTGCTGAGCGAGGGCATCCGCGATGAGATTGTGCTGATGGTCTCGGGGGGGATCCGCACCGCTTACGACGTGGCCAAGTCAATTGCCCTGGGCGCCGATGGAGCCATCATCGGAACCGCGGAGCTGGTGGCGCTGGGGTGCACGCGGGTGGGCGCTTGCGAAAAGGGTCTGGGGTGCCCCTTCGGCATCGCGACGACAGATCCTCAGCGGGCGCAGCTCATCGATCCCGTCTGGGGGGCTCAGCGCATCGTGAACATGTACCTGGCCTGGAGGGGGCAGTGGATAGAGCTGCTGCGCGCCTTGGGCCTGCGCAGCATCGCCGAGCTGCGAGGGCGGACGGACACGTTGGTGTACCTGGAGGAGGCTGATGCTGGATTCGAGCCCCGTCGGGCGCATCCTCAGATCGCGCAGGCCGTTGCTCGTTAACCGGCCTCCTGTGCCCCGCCACAAGGCCGAGGCAGAGGGGGGCTGCGGAGTGGTGGGGGTCATCTCAAACCAACCCCTGCCCGGCGAGCACCTCTACGCGCCTTGCCTCCAGATGCGTAACCGGGGCAACGGCAAGGGGGGCGGCCTGGTGGCCGCGGGGTTGTCCGCCGAGCAACTGGGGGTCTCGCCCCAGCTTTTGAAGGAGGACTACCTGATCCAAGTGGCCTTCTTGGATCCAGCAGCCCGCCCGGAAGTAGAGGGGGAGTGCCTGGAGCCGTACTTGGAGATCCATCATGCCGGCGCGGCTCCCAGCTTGGAGGACTGCCGGGAGGTGGAGGGCTTAGAAGTCCAGCCGCCCCAGGTTTGGCGCTACTTCGCCCGGGTGCGCAAGGAGCTGCTGGAGCATTTCGTCGCCGAGCACGGCCTGGAGGGCCTCGAGCCGCGCCAGGCTGAGGACGAGTTCATTTATCAAAACACCTATCGCCTTAACCAACGCTTCTACGCCTCCCTCGGTGAGAAGCGGGCCTTCGTGCTCTGCCACGGCCAGGACATGCTGGTCTTCAAGATCGTGGGCTACGCCCAGCAGGCCCTGCGCTATTATCGCCTTGAGGACCTGCGTGCCCACCTGTGGGTGGGGCACCAACGCTACCCCACTAAGGGTCGGGTGTGGCACCCGGGTGGGGCCCACCCCTTCATCGGACTGCACGAGGCCTTGGTGCACAACGGGGACTTCGCCAACTACCATGCCGTGTGCGAGTACTTACATCAGCGCAACATCGCCCCGCTGTTCCTCACCGATACCGAGGTCTCGGTCCTCCTTTTCGACCTGTGGAGCCGGGTCTACCGCTATCCCCTGGAATACCTTATCGAGGCTTTGGCCCCCACCACCGAGCGGGATTTCGAGAAGCTGCCTCCCGAGAAGCGGACCATCTATCGCGCCATACAGGCCGCCCATATGCACGGCTCCCCCGACGGGCCTTGGTTCTTCATCATCGCCCGCTCCCTCCCCCAGGAGGGCGCGCTCCAACTCCTGGGCATCACCGACACCTCCATGCTCCGCCCCCAAGTCTTCGCCCTGCAAGAGGGGGAGCGGCAGATCGGGGTCATCGCCTCGGAGAAGCAGGCCATCGACGCCCTCCTGCGCAGCCTGGCCCAAGAGGATCCCCGGGTCTGCCCCGTGGCCGACCTTTACTGGAACGCCCGCGGCGGGAGCCACACCGACGGGGGGGCCTTCATCTTCACCCTGGATATGGGAGACCAGCCGCGGCGGTTGGTCTGCACCGACAAGTTCGGTAAGGTCGTGACACCGCCCCATGGCGAAAGAGATGCTGCGATCGGGGACGGGCGATTCGGCGAAGCGGCGCTGCCTCGAGTCGATGTGACGAACACGCTGGAATCTATGGAGAGTACTCAGCGCCAGCTCGCCTCCTGGAGCGATGCTGAACTGCGCGCCTTCTGCCAAGCCGTGGTGGACTGGTCCGACTCGGGCGACCAGGCTCGAATGCAGGCCATCGAACTTCTGACCGGGCTGCTCGACCGCCGCTACGACCCCGGAACCATGCGGCGCGCCTGGATCATTGCCATAGTCGAAGCCGCCCTATACCGCGTATTGCGAGGCGTTCCCGAACTGGATGCATCGGTTCCGAGCCTCTATCGACGCATCGATTGGGCCTCCAGCGAACATTTGCGCCCGCCGCGCCCGCCCCAGGAGATTTTAGTAGTCGACCTGAGCAGTTTCCTTTCGGAAGGGGAGCGCTCGGGGGCGCGCATCCTGGCCGAGGCGCACCGAAAAGGCTGGCGGCGAGCCATCGTTTTCGATTGCCGAGGTCAACGCTTTCAGGGCTGCGGCCTGGGTCCCTCCAGCCAGGGGTTTCGTCTGGATGTGTACGGGAGCAGCGGGGACTACCTGGGATCGGGATTGGACGGGGAGGAGATCCGAGTGCATGGAAACGCCCAAGATCAAGTAGGGCAGATCTTGAAGAATGGGAAGTTGGCCATCTTCGGTGATGTGGGGCAGGCTTTCCTCTACGGGGCTAAGGGCGGGGAGGTCTACGTGCTGGGTAATGCCGCCGGCCGGCCGCTGATCAATGCGGTGGGCTCACCGCGGGTGGTCATCAACGGAACCTGCCTGGATTATCTGGCCGAATCCTTCATGGCTGGAGATCCCCTGGCCGGCGGGGGGTTCGCGATCCTCAACGCTCTGCGCATCACTCCCCGGGGGGAGTTCGAGGAACTAGAGGAGCCTTATCCGGGGGGAAATCTACTCTCTTTGGCCTCGGGTGGGGCGGTCTACCTCCGCGATCCCCACCAGCGGGTGGAGGAGAGACAATTGAACGGCGGCGTCTTCGCCCCCTTCAGCGCCGCCGATTGGGACCTCGTCCTTCCCTACCTGGAGGAGAACCAGCGCCACTTCGGGATCTCCGTTCCAGATGTACTTTTAAAGGTCGACGGCGCGCCGCGCCGGCCCCAGGAGGTCTACCGCAAAGTGATCCCCCGCGCCGGCTCGGTCCTCACCGAGTAAGGAGAAACCAACGGCTCGGAAATCCTTCGCCGAGCTGGCCATCCCGAAGAGCTAGAGCCCCGGTTGCCTTTCCACCGAGAATACTTAGTCAAATCGCGGGGTGGTGACGAAAAATCGTCTCCGCCAGTGCATCCCTCCCAAAATCGGTCGCCACAGCGGGCGATGGTGGGGATCGAAAGAGGCGCGCCTGTGTGCCCCAGAACCGACGATCTAGCGAGCGCCGTGTTATAATAGTCGTGTCGTAAGATAAAGTTTCGAGAATCTGGATGGATCGCTTCGCTTACCTGATCATCGGCGGAGGGTTAGCGGGGGGCTCGGCGGCGGAATCTATCCGTCAGCGGGATGCGACCGGCCGCCTGGCCCTGGTGAGCGCCGAGCCGCACCTGCCCTACGATCGCGTTCCCCTCTCCAAAACCTACCTGATGGGAAGGATGAAACGGGAGCGCCTCTTTTTGAAAAAGCCGGAGTTTTACGAGGAGCAGAAAGTAGAACTGATGACAGAGCGGCGCGTGGATGCGATCGATATCCATTCGCGCACCGTCCGCTTGGACGACGGTCGAGAACTCGGTTTTGAGAAACTCCTGCTGGCTACCGGGGGCCGCCCGCGACGCTTGTCTCTCCCTGGCTCTGAGCTGGCGGGGATCTACTACTTGCGCACCATCGAGGACTGCGAGGCCATTCGTGAAGCGATGGGTCGTTCCGGGCGGGCGGTGGTCATCGGCGGCGGGTTCATCGGCTGCGAGGTGGCTGCTGCCTTCGCCGCCCAGGGCTTGGAGACGACCCTCCTGGAGCTGGGCCCCTACCTTTTAAATATGGCCTTGGACGAGGAGACCGGCCGCTGGATCGGCGATTATTTCACCCAACAGGGGGTGCGGGTGATGCTCGACGCGGCTGCGGCCCGTTTCCTGGGCGAGGCGGGGCAGGTGCGCGCGGTGGAGACTCGGGATGGGCAGCGGATTGAGTGCGACTTCGTGGCAGTGGGCATAGGCATCGCCCTCAACACCGAGTTGGCCCAGCGTTCCGGGCTGAAGATCGACAACGGGGTCATCGTCGACAAACACCTGGAAACGGAGATCCCGGGCCTCTACGCTGCGGGGGACATCGCCCGCTTTTATAGTCCCCCTTTCGGGCGTCATCTGCGCGTGGAGCATTACGATGTGGCGGTGAAGCACGGACAGGTGGCGGGGGCCAACATGGCCGAGGAGCGCCTAGCCTTCGAGGAGCTACCCTACTTTTTCTCTTACCAGTTCAAGCTCAACATCAATGTCTTCGGCGACATGAGCCATTGGGATCAGATGGTGCGCCGAGGGCGGCTGTCTGTGGATCCAGGTTTCCTGCAGTTCTATTTCGAGGGGCATCGGCTGAACGCCGTGCTGTCGGTCAATCGCAAGGCCGCTGAGTTGCAAGCAGCACAGAGATTGATCGCGGCGCGGCGTCCCGGGGAGCAGCCGGCGCTGTTGGCCGATGAGTCGATCGACTTGGAACACATCGCCCTGGGCCTGTCCGAGCAAGGGAGGACGCGTGGCTAAGAATCCCTTGTGGGAACTGCACCAGTACGGGCAGAGTCTCTGGCTGGACAACATCCGCCGCGGGCTGATCGCCTCGGGCGAACTGGCGCGCATGATCGAGGAGGACGGCATCGTGGGGGTCACCTCCAACCCCACCATCTTCGAGAAGGCCATCGGGGGCAGCACCGACTACGACGCCGCCATGCGCGCCCTGGTTGATCAAGGCTTGAACGCCGACCAGATTCTCGAGGCGCTCATCTTCGAGGATATCCGCCTGGCCACTGACCTGCTGCGCCCGCTGTACGAGCGCAGCGAAGGGCGGGATGGCTTTGTAAGCATCGAGGTTTCGCCTCACCTGGCCCACGATACGCAGGCAACCACCGAGCAGGCGCGACGCTACTGGCGAGCGGTGGATCGCCCCAACCTGATGGTCAAGGTGCCCGCCACGCCGGAGGGGCTGCCCGCCATTCAGCGCCTCACCGCGGAGGGGATCAACGTCAACATCACCCTACTGTTCTCCATCGAGCGCTACGCAGAAGTCATGGAGGCCTATCTCTCCGGCTTGGAGCAGCGAATCGCCGAAGGGCAACCCGTCACCCATATCGCTTCGGTGGCCAGCTTCTTCGTCAGCCGCGTGGATACCGCCGTGGATCGCCGGCTGGAGGCACTCTTGCGTGGGGTCGAAGACCCTCTACAGAAAGAACAACTGCAGGAGCTTCTGGGGAGGGCAGCGATCGCCAACGCCAAGGAAGCCTATCAACGCTTCAAGCGGGTCTTCACGAGCGCGCGCTTCGCCGCCTTGCGCGAGAAGGGGGCGCGCGTCCAACGGCCGCTATGGGCCAGCACCAGCACCAAGAACCCCAACTATAGAGACACGCTCTACTTGGAGGAGCTCATCGGCCCCGACACGGTGAACACCCTGCCCCACCAGACCATCCTGGCTTTCAAAGACCACGGTGTGGTCCGCGGCGTAACCCTGGAAGACGACCTGGACACCGCCCGGGAGTCTCTCGACGTTTATGGGCCAAAGATCCTAGTTTGTGGAAAACAGAAACGGAGCACCAGCGGGTCATCGCCCAGCGCCTGGGTTGGCTGAATGCCATCGAATGGTTGAAGGAGAGCGCCGAGGAGTTGGTGGGCTTCGCCGAAGAGGTGCAGGACGCCGGGTTGGCCCACGCCTTGCTCCTGGGCATGGGGGGGAGCAGTCTGGCCTCCGAGGTGCTGCGGACGACCTTCGGCGTGGCGACCGGCTTCCCCGATTTGGCCGTGCTGGACAGCACCGTTCCGGCGGCCGTACTGCAGGCGGAGCGCTCGGTCGATTTGTCCCGCACACTGTTTATCGTCTCCAGCAAATCGGGGACCACCACCGAAATGCTCGCGCTCTCTCGATATTTCTATGAAAAAATGCGAGTGCTCAAAGGCGAGCGGGTCGGGGAGCACTTTGTGGCCATCACCGATGCGGGGACGCCGCTGGAAGATTGGGCCCGCCAGGCGAATTTTCGTCGCATCTTTCTCAACCCTTCGGACATCGGCGGCCGCTTCTCGGCCCTCTCCTATTTCGGCATGGTGCCGGCAGCCATCATGGGCCTGGACATCAAAACTCTCTTGGATCGAGCGGAGGGGATGCTTCGCTGTTGCGATCTGGGCATCCCCCTTAAGGACAACCCGGGTGCGGAACTGGGGGCGATCCTGGGGCAAGCCGCCAGGGTCGGCCGCGATAAGGTCACCCTGGTCACCACGGATCCGATCGGCAGCTTCGGACATTGGGTGGAGCAACTCCTGGCCGAGAGCACCGGCAAGGCTGGAGCGGGTTTGATCCCCATCCAGGGCGAGCCACTGGGGGATGCGGCCCTCTATGGGCACGATCGGCTCTTCGTTCAAATGCGCGTGGAGGGCAACCGAGACGAGGAGGTCGAGCGTCGCCTAAGCGAACTGGAAGCGGCGGGCCATCCTGTGCTGCGCATCCCGCTGGAGGATACTCTCGATGTGGGAGGTGAGTTCTTCCGCTGGGAGGTGGCCACTGCCGTGGCCGGCGCCCTTCTAGGTATAAATCCCTTCGATGAACCGAATGTGCAGGAGAGCAAAGACAACACCCGCCGCCTCTTGGAGATCTACCAGAGCGAGAGGAGGCTGCCCGAGGATCGAGTGGCTCTGAGCGAGGGCGGGCTGAGTCTCTACGGCGAAGTGGGGGGGCGAGCGCTGCGCGTGGCCCTCGGCGATTTCCTAGGCAGCGCTCGTCTGGGCGATTACCTGGCTCTCTTGGCTTATTTGCCGCCCACGCCCGAGATGGATAGGCTTTTGCAGGCCATCCGAGTACGGCTTCGCGACAGCCTGCGCCTCGCCACCATGCTGAGCTATGGACCGCGCTATCTGCATTCCACCGGCCAACTCCACAAAGGGGGCCCGGACAAGGCCTTGTTGATCCAACTCACCGCCGATGACGCCGAGGATATCCCCATCCCCGGCCAGTTATATACCTTCGGCCTGCTCGTGCGCG
>JACPWV010000052.1 GCA_016196905.1 Chloroflexota bacterium
GCCAAAAGGCTGCCGAGGTCGCTGACGTGCGGGCCGGCGGTCAAGCTGAGATCGAACAGCAGCCGAGCCACGTTGCCCAGCCCGAGCCGCGGCTCCCCGGCAAAGCTCGAGGCGTGCTCGCCGATGCCGCCCACCGCGACAGCCCGCTGTGCGGTGACGACGCCCCAGCAGTTCGGATTGTCAGGCGCGTCGGCCGCTGCTGGCTGAGCGGCAGCGAGAGCAAGGATCAATGCTACCAGAAGTATTCTCCACTTCATTTTGTTATCCCTCCCTAGAGTGTGTCAGACTGCCAGTAAACTACGCAATGCACGATTTCGCTCAGCCAATCACCTCCTTTGTGAAACAGAAAACCGACCGCTGTGGACAACGGTCGGTTACGCCATTGGCTCCGCGGAGGCCCCTAGGCGTCCAGGCTAGGCCTCCACTTCTCTGCCCCCGTCCCCCGCCACCATTAGAGCACCAAAACGCCCCCAAGTCAATATCTTAACCTTAAAATTCAGGTTAAGATTTGCATTGACATAACCGACTAGCGTAGCTATTCAGGTATTTGCACAAAGAAGCCAGTCTGCCTTGACTGGCTTACTGTTTGTTTGTCGTGGTTGGACGTCATTAAGGATTTCGCGGCTGATAAGAGCCCGAGGGAACGTCGGTGCGGAGTGTATAGCTGCTTAACCTGATCCGCCTCCAACTTCCACGATGGCCACGCCGTGGGTCTCGCGGCCCACCGGGATGCTGCGCACCTCCTGCGTGGCCAGGTCTACGATGGCGAGCTCGCCGGCGTGGCCGGCCGCTACTAAGACGGTTTTCCCGTCGGGGGTGAAGACGGGGTGGTGCGGGCCCGGCCCAACCACGATCTCGGCCAGAAGCTCATAAGTATTGGCGTCCACCAGCCATAGCTTATCATCGCGGGTGCTGGAAGTGATGGCAACTAAACGGCCATCGGGGCTGATGGCGGGATGCTGGGCCTCGCCCGGCATGACCGGCTGGGCGATCACCTGGCGGGTGTTTATGTCGATTACTGCGACCTGCCGATCGCTCCAGTGAGCGATCCAAACTCTTTGACCGTCGGGCGTGATCACTAGGTCGTGGGGTGCGCTGCCTGTCTCTACCTGAGCCACGACCCGGTTGGTGGCTAGATCGATGATTGCCAGGCCGGGGGATCCGCTGTAGGTGACCCAGGCCTCCCGCCCGTCAGGCGTGATCTTGAGATCATGTGGCTCAGTGCCCACCTGGATTTCTTGGATGAACTCCAGCCGCTGCATATCTAGGATCCACACTTGGGTTCCGCGGGTATCGGCGATGTAGGCCAGGCGGCCGTCGGGGGCCACCGCGACGTCGTGAGGGCGGACGCCCACCGGCAGGCGGGCCACTTCTTGATTCTCGGCGGTGTTGATGAGCGACACATCCGCCGAAAAAATATTGGTGACGAGCAGAGTGCGTCCCTCTGGGGCCAGGGCGATGTTGTGCGGGCCATCCCCCACCGGTATTTGGGCGATGACCTGTGCGCTGGCGAGATCGACGACCGCCACGCGATCGGAGCCTTCGGCGGTCACGTAGGCCCGCAGGGCAGGCGGGGGAGTGGCGCTGGGCGTCGGTGGAATCGAGGTAGGCGTCGCGGTGAGTTGTGCCGGAGTAGGGGTGCGCTCTATTTGGGCAGGGGCAGTGGGAGTGGGGGTCGGTTGGGCGGGAAACAGCGGGGCGCACGCCGTGGCCAGGGTGATGATCAGCCCTCCGATAAATTGTAGCCCAGGACATTTCATGGCTATGTTCGCCTCAGCCGCGCTATTTTGTTAGGCAAACTAGGCAGTCCGAGAGGATCCCCTCTCGCTTTGGTTCTACGATTGTATCATGGGTGAGATTCTTTTCCGATTGATTTCTGGCTGCCGTCCACCTAGCGGTATCCCTCCGCTTGCATACTAAATAAGGTGGCGTACAGACCACCTTGAGCCATCAACTCCTCGTGCGAGCCCTGCTCCACAATCCGCCCCTGCTCCAACACCACGATACGGTCGGCCATGCGCACGGTCGAGAAACGGTGGGATATCAGCACGGCGGTGCGCCCGGCCATGAGCTGGCTGAACTGGCGGAAGACCTGGTATTCGGTGCGCGCGTCCAAGGAGGCGGTGGGCTCGTCCAGGATGAGCACGTCCGCCTCGCGCATGAAGGCGCGGGCCAGGGCGATGCGTTGCCATTCGCCCATGGAGAGCTGATGCCCCTCCTCGAAGCGGCGGCCCAGTTGGGTATCGTAGCCGTGGGGCAGCTCGCTGATTAGTTGATGGGCCCCACTCTTGCGAGCGGCGGCCTCGATGCGGGCCTGATCGTGCAGGAACTCCACCTGGCCGAAGCCGATATTCTCGCGAGCTGCCAGGTAGTACTGAACGAAATCCTGAAAGATGACTCCCACCCGCTTGTGCAGCTCAGCCGGATCGATCTCGCGCAGATCCACGCCATCTAGGGTGATGCGCCCCGAGCTGGGATCGTACAATCGAACCAGGAGCTTAATCAGCGTGGTCTTGCCCGCGCCGTTCTCGCCCACCAAGGCGACCTTCTCACCCGGGCGGATGCCCAGGTCGATGTCGCGCAGAACCCACTCCTCGGTGCCGGGGTAGCGAAAGGAAACATTTTCAAAGATCAATT
The DNA here is from genome assembly GCA_016196905.1 of Chloroflexota bacterium. Taxonomy (GTDB): domain Bacteria; phylum Chloroflexota; class Anaerolineae; order UBA7937; family JACPPX01; genus JACPWV01. The sequence continues at coordinate 2,638 of JACPWV010000052.1, forward strand.
GACCCATCCTCTCCACTGGGCGGTGTCCGTTGGGGGAGGGCGGGATGAGCGGCTGCAACTCCAGGAGCTCGTAGAGGTTGTTCATGAATAGGCCGTTCTCGTACAGGCTGGACAGATTCCCCAGGAGGCCGCGCAAATTATCTTGCAACTGGACAAAGGCGCCGGCATACAGGGTCAGGTCGCCCAGGGTGATGCGCGACAAAATGGCCTGGCCCGCTAGGTAGACGTAAGCGGCATAGTAGCCCAGCGAGGCCAGCCCGCCCAGCCCAGCTCCGGCCAGGTTGCGCTGGATGGCCAGGGCGCTGTTCTCGCGATAGAACTTGCGGAAAAGATTACGATAGCGATCGAGGAGAAGATGTCCCAGGTTGAAGAGCTTGATCTCTTTGACATTCTCATCCGAGAGGAGCAGCGTCTCCAAATAATCCAAGCGTCGCCGATCCGGAGAGCGGCGGCGCATCATCCAGTAGTTCATCCGCCCGAACTGGACCTGGACCAGCAAGGCGGGCAGCGAGGTGGCCAGCAAGAGCACCAATACCAAGATGTCCAGGCGCAGCAACAACACCATGAAGGACAGGGCGGTGATTGAGCTGCGCACCAGTCCGAAGATTAGGCTCAGTACCTGGAAGCTGCGCCAACCGGTCTCGTTGTCGGCTCGCTCCAGCATGTCGTAGAAGGTAGGGTTCTCGAAGTAGGAGAGGTCCAGGCTGATGGCCTTGGCGATGATCATCTCGTAGATGCGGTTGCTCAGAAGATCGCGCAGCAGGTCCTCCGCCAGCCGCGCGGCTGAGCTCAGCAGGTCGTTCAGCAGGGCGATGATCAGCCCCGCCGCCAGCCAGGGCAGCAGCGGGGCCAGGCCCACTTCCGGGTTCTGAATGGCGGCCACCACGCCATCGATGACCTGTTTGGTGATCCAGATGATCCCGGCCGGGGCCAAGCTGCTCAAGAGGGTGGCGATAAAGATCACCGTCGTCAGCCCAGGGTTCGTCTTCCAGATCAAGTGCACTACACGCGGCGTGTTGCCCAGGGCCGCCCATGATTCGCGCAAGCGCGCTCGCCAGTCACGGGCTTCTCCTCGATCTCTTTTCATCACCATGGCGTCCTCTCACTCCCTTCATCGATGTCGGAGGGATGGTTTCGTGCGCTAGGCCTAACACCTATAGTATAACGGTCGCTGCAAGTTTTGCCTGAAGGACGTATCCCCCCTTGCGAAGGGTGCTCGCAGCGAGAATCGTACGCTTAGGCCCCGCGATCTCGTTGGGCGGTGTGGCTGTGCAATGAGATCGAATGACTGAATCGATTCGCAGTATGCGAAAAAATCGTGCAGTCTTGATCCTTCGAGCTTTGCATCGTCTGGAGAATGGGCATCGAGAGGGCTCGGCCTCACCTCGGACATCACTCGGTTCAGGGGACCCCAGTTCGAGGGGATGGATCGTCGAGCTAGGGCCCGAGATCGCCCAGCTCGTAGAGGATGGCCGCGGCGGCCACCAGCCCCGCGGTCTCGGCGCGCAGGATGCGTGGGCCCAGGCTGACCGGGATGGCCCCGTAGCGCTGGCCCTGGGCGATCTCTTGCTCGGTGAATCCGACCTCCGGCCCGATGAAGAGGTTGATGGAAAAGGGTCTCTGTCCGCCTCTGGCGGATTCGAGCAGGGCGGCACGCAGGCTGCGCCCGCCTGAGGCGTCCGCCTGAGGCGGACCTTCCCAGGGGACCAGGGTGGTTCCCCCCCAGGCGGCCTCCTCCCAAGCCTGGCGCAGCAGGAGGGCCGGGCGCAGGATAGGCAGGCGCCCCCGGCGGGATTGCTCGGCCGCCTCGACGATGATGCGCCGCCAGCGGGCACGCTTCTGCTCGCCGATGTCCTCCAGGCTCGCTACCAGGCAGCGCTGGGCCACCACCGGCACGAAAGCCACCACGCCCAACTCGGTGCCCTTTTGCAGGACGAGCTCGAACTTCTGGCCCTCAAGGATGGCCTGGTAGAGGGTGATCTTGGTGCGCGGCTCGTTGCTCGACAATAAACGCTGAAGAATGCGCGCCTCGGCTCGGTCGCGCTCGATGGCGATCAGCTCGGCTTGGTGCTCCCAGCCGGAGCCGTCCAGCAGCACGACGCGATCGCCTGGCCGCAGGCGCAGTACGTCCCGGATCTGGTGAGCGTGGGACCCACTCAGGCTCACCGTCTCGCCCTGCAACTCCTCTGGAGCCACGAAGAATCGATGCATGGCCATACCGGGGAGGATGGGAGTGAAAAGAAACAGTGGGGGAATATTAACACAGAAGGTGAGGAGATAACTAGAAGCGCCTTCTCATGCGCAGGAAATCGATGCGGTAGCCCAGGGATTCGGAGAGATGACGGGCTATGTCGTTCCCTGGGAAGACGCTAAAACTCAAGTGCCGATAGCCTCGCAACTTCGCCCACTGCTCGGCCCACTGCATGAGGCGGCGGCCCAGCCCACGACCGCGCAACTCCGGCTTCACATACAAATCCAAGACGAAGCCCTCCTTCTGGCTGGTCCACTCATCTTTTTTCTCGCACAGCCAGATATATCCCGCCAGCAGGCCGTGCGGGTCCTCCATGACAAAGGCCTCGTTGGGCACCCCCTGGGAGCCCTGGATGCGCTGGATCCTGCGTTCCAGGTTAGCCCGGACCATAGCCAGCGAGCCTTCTCCTCTTCGATCCAAGGGCAGCTGGGCCCAGACGTACTCGGCGGAGATCTCCAGGATCTGCGGCCAGTCGCTCTGGCGCGCCGGACGGATTTTATAGTTTTCCATGGTCATCTCCCTCAAGGGGCTAAGCGCCCCACCACCGCCCCCCAGTCCTCGCGGGTCATCTCGCGCACTTGGACGAGGCCGCACCGGTGGAACTCGGCGGCTACCTCCGGGACGCGCTGCGCCAAGATCCCGCTGCCGATGAGAACCCCGCCCGGCCAGAGATGACCCAGCAGCCCCTGGTCGAGGAAGCGCAGGATGGTGTCGGCGTAAATGTTGACGACGATCAGATCGAAGCGCCTATCGCTCAGCTCCTCCAGCGAGCCGTATTCCACCCGCACCTGCTGGCCGACGCGATTGGCTTTCACATTTCGGCGGGTGACCTCGATAGCCAACCCATCCACATCCAGGGCCAGCACCGACCTGGCTCCCAGCTTAGCCGCGGCGATGGCCAGGATGCCCGAACCGGTGCCCAGATCGAGGACACGCGCGAAGGGATATAGCTCCTCTTCCAACGCCTCCAGGCAGAGTTGGGTGGTGGGGTGGAGGCCGGTGCCGAAGGCCATCCCCGGATCGAGGCGGATCACGACGTCGTCGGGCGCGGGCGAGCCTTCGAGCCAGGAGGGGACGATCATCAAGCGTCGGCCCAGGCGCAGCGGTTTATAGTCCTTCTTCCAGGCCTCGGCCCAGTCCTCCTCGCGCAGCTCGCGGACGCGCGGCTCGGGTATTCCGCCTGAGGCGGATGTGGCTGCGCTGCCTGATCCGCCTGAGGCCGACAAGCGGCCCAGATGCCAGAGCGCCTCCTCCAGCCCGCGACGGCGCTGGGCTTGATCGGGCAGAGGAGGGAGGTAAGCCTTGACTTGAACGCGGCCGCCCGCCGCGTCCGCCGGGATCTCCAGGACGGCTCCGCCCTGGCCGTAGCGATCGAAATAAGGCCTCACTGCCTCGGCGGTCTCGGGATCCACCTCCAGGGAGAACTCAAGCCAGATGCCATCGCGGATCGGTTGCTCGCTCATTGGCTTAAGATGCCCGAGTCAGCTCGAAGGTTTGGGCTTCGAGGACGAAGGACGACGCTACCTTGGATGCAACTGGCCGGGCCGATGGTGCAGGCGATCTTGGTGCGGGGCATCTTATTTTCTCATGTCATCCTGAGCCGAAGGCGAAGGATCTCCGGCTCATTCCCAATCCTCGCTCAAGTCCCTCCATTGGGGATTCAGGGACTCAATTAGTGCGATCTTCTTGGCACGAAGCCAGCCCTTGATCTGCTTCTCGCGGGCTATTGCGGAGCGGACCTCATCCGTTGATTCAAAATAAGCCAGGGAGGTTATGTTGTATTTCTGCGCGAAACCCTCGACCAGCTTTTGTTTGTGCTCCCGAACGCGACGCCTCAAGTCATTGGTCATACCAGTATAGAGTGTCCCTGATCGGTTGGTCATGATGTAGACGTAGTACTGCTTGCTCATCATAGCGTATGAGATGCTTCGCCCCTTCGGGGCTCAGCATGACAGACTAATATTGTCCCTCAGGCTCGAGTTCGTCCCTTCCCGCCTCCCTGTAGCGTCGCCTTTCAGAGCAACATCTCTTCCATCGGGCTAAAGCCCGACGCTACCCTCTCACCCCCTGAACACATCGCGAAAACGATCGAACAAGCCCTTCTCGCCTCGGGGCAAGGGCTCCTGGCCCAGGGTGCGGGCCAGCTGCGTGAGGAGGTCTCGCTGCTCGGCGCTAAGCTGCTGGGGCACGACCACGAACACGCTGATCAGTTGGTCGCCGCGGCCGGTCCCGTGCAAACGCGGGATGCCCACGCCGCGGAGCCGGAAGGTTTCCCCCGTCTGGGTCCCGGGCGGGATGCTGAGGTTGGCCGGGCCATCCAGGGTGGGGACCTCGATCTCGTCGCCCAGGGCGGCCTGGGCCATATTGATGGGCAGTTCCAGGAGCACGTTGCTGTTACGGCGCTTGAAGTGGGGGTGGGGCTGGACGGTCACCGCGATGTAGAGGTTGCCCGCGGGTCCCCCCCGCGTGCCGGCATCGCCCTCGCCGCTGAGGCGCAGTTGGTAGCCGGAGTCGATGCCCGGTGGGATGCGCACGGCCAGGCGCTTGCTGCGCCGCACCCGGCGCTGGCTGCGGCATTCGGGGCAGGGGCGAGTGATGACCTCCCCCTCGCCCTGGCACAGGGAACAGGTATTGACGCTGATGAAGGAGCCGAAGAAGGTTTGGCGGGCACGTCTCTCTTCCCCGCTCCCGTTGCATTGGGGGCAGCGGCGCGGCTCGGCGCCGGGATCCGAGCCCGAGCCCTGGCAGGTCGGGCAGACTTCCAGGCGCTCGATCTCGATCTCCTTTTCAGTCCCGAAGGCGGCCTCCTCGAAGCTGAGCATTAAGTCGTAGCGCAAATCCGCGCCGCGCTGGGCGTACGAGCGCGGCCCACGCCTGGCCCGGCCGGGAAAGCCGAATAACTCCTCAAAGATATCCCCGAAGCCAAAGCCGAAGCCCGGCTCGAAGGTCGGAGGCACCTGCCCGAAGCGGTCGTACTGGGCGCGCTTCTGGGGATCGCTCAAAACTTCATAGGCTTCGTTGATCTCTTTGAAGCGCTCGGACGCGTCCGGGCCCTTATTCACATCGGGGTGGTACTGACGGGCCAGACGGCGATAGGCCCGCTTGATCTCCTGCTCCGAGGCGGAGGGATCCACCCCTAAAATCTCATAGTAGCTGCGTCGTGCGCTCATCTTTTCCGACGATTCATTCATGTCCGGGCGGGGGTCCCGACTGGGTCGGGACCGACTCGCCCCGCCCTACCTCGCTGAGCTGAAAGGATCGATACTTCTAAGTATACCTCAGGTCATATGCGCAATGGCCGATGGCACGGTCGAGGGCTCACACACGCACGAAGCGCTCCCAGGCTGCGTTCCAGATGCGGGCCACTGCGGCGATGGCATCGTGGAAGATGGCGTTGGTAACCTCGTGGAAGGCTGCCGCGCCGATGGCCGCCTGCATCGCCGAGGCCGACGGATAGGGGTTGTCGATCCACTTGCGCGAGACGGCGTAGGAAACCCGACAGATAGCGAACATCTCGTCCCACTCATCCCCCGTCAGCGTCCAGCCGATGCGGCCATCTAACCTATAGCGAGGGCCGGTGTCGATGGCCAGGGGCGAGTTAATCGGCAACTGGGTAACCAATTGGCTGACCGACTTCGGCGTGCGCTGGTGCAGTACGAATTGTTCGTCGCTGGGCAGGTAGCTCTCCCACTCCGCTTCGATGCTGTCGTGCAACTTGTCAGGCAGGCGGCTGGCGCCTCCGATCTTCATGTCGCGCAGATCGCAGTGCAGGGGCATGTGGGCGTCGGCGATGTAGTGAGCCAGCATGAAGCAGGTCATGGCGATCTGGCGGGCCGAGAAGTTGGGCGAGCGCGAGAGATCGCGCACCTTCTGGGTGGTCAATTGGGCCCC
>JACPWV010000049.1 GCA_016196905.1 Chloroflexota bacterium
CGTAGGCGCTGATCGCCTGCTTCTTGATGACGGGCACGCGGGCGACCTTGTAGTGCTCGCCCACCCGCGCCGTGCCCTGCGCCCAGAGCCGCCCCTTCTCCGTCCCCCGGCGGATCTCGGCCAGGCACTCGGCCATGAACTTCGCGTCGCCGAAGGCGCCCAGGCCCGCCTCCATGAGCACGCCGAGCATGGCCCCCGTCTCGATCGTGTCCACGCCGAGATCGTTGGCCACGAAGTTGAGCTGGGCGAGGTCGTCCGGATCGGTGAGGCCGCAGTTCGAGCCGAGCAGGCCCAGGGTCTCGTACTCCACCGGGGAGACGACTTCCTTCCCCGCCGCGTCGTGATAGACGTTGCTGCACTGGATCACGCAGCCGGGCATGCAGGCGTGGGTGTGCTCGCCCCCGCGGGAGACGTTGAGCTGAGTGATGTACTCGCCGCCCATCTTGAACTTCTCGCCGGTCGAGACGTTCACCATCTGGCCCGCGCTGAAGTTGCTCACCCCCACCGCCCGCACCTTGCCCGCCCGCGCGGCCTCGGCCAGGGCATCCATCAGGGCCTCGATGCGGATGTGAGGCACCGCCCAATGGATCTGGTACAGGTCCACGCGCTCCCGGCCCAGCCGCTGTAGGCAGCGGTCCAAGGCCGCCTGGAGCGCGCGAGCGGTGAGGCGGTAGGGTGCGAACTTGGTGGCGATCAGGACCTGGGCCGTGCTCTGACGGATCAATTCTCCCAGGATGCGCTCGGAGGTGCCGAACCCGTAGATCTCCGCAGTGTCGAAAAAGTTCAGGCCCGCCTCCAGGCTGGCCCAGAAGGCCCCTTCGACTTCGGGCCGGCCATAGTCCCGGCCGTAGCCCCAATACCACCGATCGCCCCAGGCCCAGGTCCCTACGCCCATAGGAGGAAGAAAGACATCCGTCTGTCCGAGCCTTTGCAGATCCATCGCAGCCGCCTCTCGTCCCAGAGCCACTCTCGACAGCTTGACGCGAGTCGTGCTTAGATAGAGATCATATACCTTAAAAGAGGCCAGGCAAGTGCCCGGACCCTCTCCTCTCTCGGTTGACGATGATTTTAGCACCGAAGGGTGAGTAACCAAAATCAGAGATATCGACGCTACAAAACCGAAAGTCCGCTACGCGCGGACTTCTCACCTGGCTTTGGGGGAATCGACGTGGCCTAACGGCGGGAGGCTTTGAACTGAGGAGAGTACTCGCGGGTGATGTCCAGGTATAAATCCCCGTAGCTGACGCTGGGCTCGATCTGGGATCCTTCCACCCATTCGTTCCAGGAGGTGATGACGATCCAGTCCGGAGCAGACTCCAGGGCCTCGCGCCAAGTGGTTCGATAAAAGTTCCCTCCTTCCCGATCGCGAACGAAGGCATCCGGCCGGCCGGTTCCCAGATCATTGTAGCCGGGCATCACCGTGGCCACCCAGTAGCGGTAAACACCGTTCTGCGCGCTGAAACGCCGGATGCGATCGCGCCAGCTATTGTAGGTGTAATCCAGATTGTTGGACCAGGCGATGCTGTATAAGTGGTGTCCATCGAAAACTTGTTGATAGGCCACGTCCACTCCCTCGGCGATCCACAGAGTACTGTGGTTGGGATCCACCTGATCGCGGATCCAGCGCCAGCTCTCTAGCGATAGATCCTGCTGCCGCCAGAAGAAGAGCACCTTCTTCCCGCGATGCTGCAGGTAGAAGGGGTGAGACATGAGCTGATCGCGCACATAGCGCAGGGCGTCCACGATGCGGTTGGGATCGCTTCCGTACTCGTCCGCCTCGAAATCGATAGCTACTTGAAAGCCCTTCTCTGAGCTAACCGCCAGCATCATCTTGAAGTTGTTGTCGGTGCGATTGCCTGGTCCCAACCAGGACACTACAAAAGCATCGATCCCCGCGCTTTTGGCTTGATCCACCTGGCGACGCACCGCGTTGGGGTCATTGCTCTGATAGTGATCCCGCGGCCAATCCGAAATAGTGGAAAGGGTCCAGGTGCCGCTGTCGAACCAGGTGTAGTAGAAGGCCACTACCAAGGGAGCGCTGTCGGGCTGGGTGGATACCGATGGGGTCGGGATGGGAGTCGGAGGGCGAGGCGTTGAGGTCGGGGTGGGGAGGGGCGTTGGTGTCGCCGTCGGTGTCGCCGTGAAGGTTGGAGTAGCGGTGGGCGTTGCAGTCGGTGTGGAGGTGGGCGTGGGAGTCGAGGTAGGGGTCGGGGTGGAAGTATGCATCGGTGTAGGGGGCGGCGCCCAGCCCACGACATAGGCCAGATCGGGGCCCAACCCAGAAAAGGCGGGCAGGGCCCACCCGGAGACGATGGTCACTGTCCCTAGGACGATCCCAGCCAAGACGCGCCGCGACAACGACATCGACAAAACCCCATCCTGTGATTTTTCCGGTTGGCCGATCCATAAGAAAACCACTTTCACCTGCTCAGGGTCAAGCTTTCAGGGACGTACCAAAGTACTAACAGGACATTTTGATACTCGATTGAGCCGTGCGATTAGACCCAATTCAGCTCCAGTCGAAATAAAAAACGAGCCCGGAGGCTCGTCGAAATGCCGATCCCGATGTCGGTGGTGTGTACAAGCGTTACGTGATGGTTAAACGAGGTAAGGATTCAATTCAAGATCTCGCAAAAGACGGCCAGTGCGGTCAAGATATCCTCGCGCAAGATCTCATAATGGGTCACCGCCCGCAACCTGCGACCCCCGATGGCAAACAGCCATACGCCCCGCTCTTTGAGTTGGTTTTCGAGTTCCTGGGGAGTCATATCGCCACGCGCCAGGGAGAAAATCACGATGTTGGTCTGGACGTTCTCCGGGTCGATCTCGATGCCGGGCGTATCGGCCAGGCCTTGGGCCAAGAGTTTGGCGTTGGCGTGATCCTCGGCCAGGCGATCCACCATCTGGGTAAGCGCCACGATGCCCGCCGCCGCGATCACCCCCGCCTGACGCATCCCCCCGCCCACCATCTTACGGTTCTTGCGGGCCTGCTGGATGAACTCGCGCGAGCCCACGATCAAGGAACCTACCGGCGCGGCCAGGCCCTTGGAGAGACAGAACTGCACCGAGTCGGCGTTGAGGGTTAGTTCTTTTACATCCAGGCCTAGAGCCACTGCGGCATTGAAGATACGGGCGCCGTCGAGATGAATGGCCAATCCGTGGCGATCGGCGATCTGCCGCACCGCCGCCACGTACTCGCGGCTGAGCACCCTTCCTCCTGTGCGATTGTGGGTGTTCTCCAAGCAAATCAGACGTGTGGGCGGGTAGTGGATGTTGGCGGGGCGGAGAGCCGCCTGGATATCGAGCAGATCCAGCGTGCCGTCGGGCTGATTGGGCAGGGGCCGGAACTGGGCGCCGCCCAGGGCCGAGGCGCCCCCCACCTCCATGGTGAAGCTGTGGGCCTGATCGCCGATGATGACCTCATCCCCGCGACGGCAATGGGTCAGAAAAGAGACCAGGTTGCCCATGGTCCCCGAGGCAACGAAGAGGCCAGCCTCTTTGCCCAGCATCTCCGCGGCCAGCGCCTCCAGGCGGTTGACGCTGGGATCCTCGCCGAACACATCATCCCCCACCTCGGCGCGATACATCGCCTCGCGCATGGCCGGGGTGGGCTGGGTGACCGTATCGCTGCGCAGATCGATCACCTTCACAGGCTCGTTCATTCGAAAAGCAGTATAACCACGCGATGCAAGCCTGTCAAAAGAAACATCGCCCCTCTCCGAAATGGGATTTTTATCGTCCCAGCCGCACGGCGCGCAGGCGATCCAAAACGTACGCGAGGTCAGGGGGCAAGTCGACGGCGAACTCGAGCTCTTCACCCGTGCGGGGATGGCGAAAGCCCAGGCGCTGGGCATGCAGGAAGACGCGCCCCAGGCCTTCGGGCGTTCGTTTGCGATGGCCATATACCGGATCGCCGGCCAGGGGGTGGCCGAGGGAGGCCAGGTGGACGCGAATTTGATGGGTGCGGCCGGTGCGGGGCCGCAGCTCGACCAGGGTGTAATCGTCGAGATACTCCAGCGCCCGATATTCTGTGGCCGCGGCCTTGCCTGTCGAGATGACGGCCATCTTCTTGCGCTGGCGCGGATGGCGGCCGATGGGGGCCTGGATGATGCCCTGCCCTAAAGCAAGTCGACCTTCCACCAATCCCAAATAGATTTTGACAACCTGGCCGGTCTTGAACTGCGCCTGCAAGGCGGCTTTGGTCGCGTCATCCTTGGCCACCAGCAGGAGACCCGAGGTGTCCTTGTCCAAACGATGGACGATCCCCGCCCGGGATGGATCGGAGAGGCCGGAGAGGTGGGGATAGCGGGCCAGCAGGGCGTTGACCAGGGTGCCTGCGGCATGGCCAGGCGCGGGATGGACCACCATCCCCGCCGGCTTGTTCAACACGAGAAAGTGTTGATCCTCGTAGACCAAGTCCAGGGGCAGCGCCTCGGGGAGAGGCTCGAGTTGGGTGGGTGGGGGGAGGAGGATCCGGATGTGCTGTCCGCTGGAGACGATTTGGCTAGGCTTGGGATAATGGCCCTCCACGGTAACGCGCCCTTCTTCGATTAAAGATTGGATGCGCGCGCGGGAAAGCCTAGGGAGCGCGCGGACCAGGTACTTATCCAGCCGCTCGCCCCCGCGATCGACCACCCATTCGATGCGCTGCTCGGCCATGCCTCGCACAAAGCTGCGGAGCACCTGGATGCCCCGCTGCCAAAGCCAGATGAGTTAAGAACTCTCCGGAGTAGGAGGTGGTGCGGCTGGAGGGTGAGCCGTCCTCGACTCGCGCCACAAGAGATAAGCGAGGAAGGCAACGCCCAGGACGATGGCGCTATCGGCCAGGTTGAAGGCGGGCCAGTGGTAACCCACCCCGCGAGGGTCGACAACGTAAAAGTCAAGGAAATCGACTACGTATCCCAGCCGCAGGCGATCCGCCAAGTTGCCAGCGGCGCCCCCCAATTGCAGGCCGAGGCTCGTGCGCAGCCATCCGCCCCAGGCGGACTGGGCGGAGAGTTGGCGTTGGTAGAGCAGAATGCCCACCACCACCACCACCGCCAAGAGGGTCAAGAAGGTACCTTGGTCCCTCAAAGTACCGAAGGCCGCGCCGGTGTTGCTGATCAAGGTCAGGCTGAAGAAGCCATTCAAGGCGGGGACGGGGCTCCAGGACTCGCCCCA
>JACPWV010000063.1 GCA_016196905.1 Chloroflexota bacterium
ATGGCAGCGATGATGGGTTTTTCTAGAGTGCGCATCCGGGTGATCATGGGATTGTATTTGGCGCGCAGGTGCTCGGCGAACGAGATCCGCTCGCGCACAGGCTGCAGATCCTGCCCCGAACAGAACGCACGGCCGGCACCGGTGAGGATCAAGGCCCGGACCGTTTCATCGCGCTCGGCGGCGCGCAAGGCCTGGGTCACCTCCTCGATCATCGGATCGTTGAAGGCGTTGAGCACCTCGGGCCGATTGAGGGTGATCACCGCCACCCCTTCGGCCGACTCGTAAAGGATGGTTTGGTAAGTCATGCGCCCTCCTCAGCGGATCCGCCTTCGCGCGAGGTCAACGACCAGTCCATTCCGCCGGGCGTTTTTCCAGAAAGGCCTTAATGCCTTCGGTCTTGTCCTGGCTGGCGAACAAGAGATAAAACGCTTTGCGTTCGTAGTCCAGGCCCTGCTCCAGGGTGGTGTCGAAGGTTTTGAGGATCGCCTCTTTGGCCAGGCGCACCGCCAGCGGAGCTTTGCTGGCGATCTCCCGCGCCAGGTGCTTGGCCTCGTCGAGATAGACCTCTACGGGGGCGACCTTGACCACCAGCCCCCGCCGATAGGCCTCCCAGGCATCCATAGTCCGCCCGCTCAGGATCAGCTCCATGGACTTGTATTTGCCGATGGCTCGGGTCAGGCGCTGTGTCCCGCCCGCCCCCGGGATGATTCCCAGATTGATCTCGGGCTGTCCGAAGCGGGCCGTCTCCGAGGCCACGATGACATCGCAGGCCATGGCCAGCTCGTTGCCCCCGCCCACGCAGTAGCCGCTCACCGCGGCGACGATGGGCACGCTGATTCTGCGGATGCGCTCCCACTGCACGAAGCGATAGCCCTTCAACATCTCCACCGCGCTGGCATCGACCATCTCACCCACATCCGCCCCGGCCCCGAAGGCCCGCGCGTTCCCGGCGAGCACGATACAGCCCACGGCCTCATCGCGATCCAGCTCCTCCAGGGCATCGGCCAGCTCCTCCAGGGTGGCCTGATCCAGGGCGTTGAGTACCTCAGGGCGATTGAGCGTAACGATGGCTATGGGATCATCGCGTTCCACCAAGATGTTCTCGTAGGGCATATTTCCTCCTCGATGACTTATCCGCGGCAGCTATGGATGTCCGCCCGAAGGCTGAGTCGGGCGGCTCAAGCCTACCCGCCCTCGAACTGAAATAACGATCGTGGCCGGAAATGATCAGCTGTAAATGCCAGGCTTTGATCTTGGCCCAGAAGCGCAGGGCCAAGTCTTGATCGGGATGATGGCTTGCCTATCCCAGATCTCAAATCTTTGCGCCGCAGCGGCCACAGTGTTCGAAATCGGCGGGGAGGCCCAGCGCACCGCAATTTCGGCAGCGCTGGGTGTAGCGCCCCCAGGGATGCTCGCTCGATTTTCCCTCGGCGACCTGCCGGCGCCGGCCCAGGTAATCGACCTCGCGTTTCTCCAAGAAGGCGCGCAGCCCCTCCTCCACCTCCGCGGAGCCAGCGTGCAAGCTCAACCAATCGCGGGCATGCCCGATGGTCAGCGCCCAGGCAAGCTCCCGCCAAAAGTTGGCCTGCTGTTTGGTGTAGCGGGTCACCTCCGGCAGTTTACGGATGAGCTTGGTGGCCAGCTCAGCGACTGCTGCATCTAGCTGAGCGTAAGGCACCACTTGGTTGACCAGGCCCCATTCCAGAGCTTTGCGGGCCGGGATCTCCTCGCACAAGAAGAGCATCTCCCGGGCCCGGCGATCGCCGATGATCAGCGGGAGCCACTGTGTAGCCCCGGCGGCGGCCACGCTGCCCCGGGCCATGCCCACGTGGCGCAGGACCGCATGCTCGGCGGCGATGGCCAGATCGCAGGCGATGTTGAACTCGTTGCCCCCGCCCACCACCATGCCGTTGAGCCGCGCGATGGTGGGCTTGCCGATGTGGCGTAGGCGATCGTGGGCGTCGATGAAGGCGCCCATCCATTTCCAATAGTCGCCGGGCCTGCTCAGGAACTGTTCCTGCTCTTCCAGATCCGCGCCCGTGGAGAAGGCGCGCTCGCCGGCGCCAGTGAGCACAACCACCGCGATGGAATCGTCCCAGGAGGCGTCCTCGAAGGCCCGGCTCATCTCGCGCAGCGTCTGAAAATCGACGGCGTTGAGGGCCTCGGGGCGGTTGATGGTTACAGTGGCCACCCAATCGCGCTTCTGGTAGAGGATCTTCTCGAAGCGGAGTTCTTCGGGAGGATGGGGAGAGGGATATCTCATCGACATATTCGACTCCAGGCCCGTTCCGAGATCACCCCGCGCTTTCGAAAAGTTAGCGCCCGGTCTACTCCACTCCGGCGTAGAAGAGGGAGACCAAGCCCTTGGCGAAGCTCATCAGGTTCTTGCCTGCCTCCACATTCTCGGGGGAGACCATGGCCCGTTCCAAAGCCCCTGCATCGGCGAAGTACATCTCGGTCATCAGATAATATTCGGGCTCGCCCCGCGGCGCGCCGCTGACCCGGCTGACCTCCACGCGCACTAGCCCGGGTATCTTGCGCACCAGGGGCATGTGGCTCTCGAAATAATGGCGATCGAAGCTTTGGGGATCTTCCGGACGGCGGTAGAGAGCGACCAGCTTGACCATGCTCGACTCCTCACCAGTGATCCACGCGAGGGGATCTCTTGCTCGATGTCAGGGAGCTACCCAGCCCAATGTAACAAAAAAGCCAGGCGATGTCAATCGCCTGCCCTTTGAGGTATGATACGCGGCATGGCACGACTCATTCTACTGACCGGTCACCCGGGCGTTGGTAAGACCACGGTGATCCGTCGGCTGGCCCAGGCTCTAGGCTCGCGGGCGGGCGGATTCTACACCGAGGAGCTGCGCATCCGGGGACCGCGAGTGGGTTTCAAGATCGTAACCCTGGAAGGGACGGAGGGTACTCTGGCCCATGTCGATATCAAAGGAAGTCCGCGCGTAGGACGCTACGGGGTGAACCTGAGCGATTTGGACCAGATCGGCGTGGCCGCCATCCAAAGGGCGCTGGCCGAACGCGAGGTGGTCATCATCGACGAGATCGGCAAGATGGAACTGTTCTCCGATCGGTTTAGGGAAGCGGTGGAGAGGGCCGCCGCGAGCGATCGCACCGTCGTGGCGACGGCGATGGCCCAACCGAATCCTTTCGTCGATCGACTCAAAGCCAGAGCGCAGGCGCAGGTCGTAAAAGTCACGGAGGCTAATCGGCAAGCGTTGCCGGCACAACTATTGACGATGATCGAATCACCGCCACCTCGCTAAAAGGAAATCTACTCCGCCAGAGTCGATTTTTAAGTAAGCTCAGGATCGATGTAGCGTCGGGCTTCAGCCCGACGAGGGTCGCATCGTCACTCCGAGAGGGAGGTTATAACGTCGCCCTAAAGGGCGACGTTACGGTTAGCACAAGCGGTTCGCGCTAAAGACGCACCTTGATCTGCTTGGTGATCTCGGCCAGTTCCGGGTGCCGCCCCTCCTTCTTCTTGGAGAAGATCAATTGCCCATCGAGCTTTACCTCATACACACCGCCTGAGGAAGGGATCAAGGTCAACTCGGCGATGCCCTGGCCGAACTCCTCTAAAATCTCCTCCGCCATCCTGGCGGCGCGCGGGAGATAGCCTCAAATGTTGCAGTATTCGATGCTGAGCTTCAGGGCCACGCTATCCTCCGTGTGCGGGAAATTCGCGGACTTGCCCGCCATGATTCCTTCTAGTATACATTGCGCGAGACAAATCCTCAAGCACCCAAGCTACGATTCACTCTCCTCGGCCATTTGAGTCCACTGGGTGGCCAGCTCGTCGCGGCGAGGTTTGTAAATCGTCTCGTAAAAATAGCGCTGTGAGAGCAGCACGCCCTGGTCGTAGCGCTTGACGATGCGTAGGGCTTCCTTCCAGGCCTTGTCGAAGGTTTTGCCGAAGCGCCGGGCGACCTGCCGCTCGAAGGCCTCCGAGGTCTGGACCTCGTTGCCCATGATGAAGAAGGGCTTCCCCTCGATCTCCACCCCATAACCGATCTCGTCGCCGATCTGATGGACCTTGAAACTCTTGCGAATCTCGGCCGCCTTCTTCTTGTCCAGAGCGCGCGGTAACTGCACCTCCGCGGCGCTGGGCGGGCCTTTCTTCCGCTCTCCACCGATGAAGCCGCGCTTGGCTGCGGAGTAAAAGATGGCGCGATTCAGCCCAAAGCTCTTGGCCGATTCCTCAGGGAGGCCCAGGGTATAGGCGCGCGCGGCTTGCAAAATCGCCATCACCTGAAATCGACCGACGGCCATGTGCACTCCTCTCTACTCGACAGATTCTCGAGTTGAATCGGGTCGACTCACCCAATCGGCTACCGGCTTGCTTTCACCTTCCGCCAATGTTGGGTAGCCATGGGACCATCGCGGGCCAGGAGATAAGGCGAGCTGAACGCTTTTAACAAGATCCCCTCGTGGCCATGGCGCAGCGCCTGGCGCAGGTGTGCCTCCAGGCTGCGCACCGGCCTGGCTTCCACGGGCTGGAAGGGGGCCGGCCAGCGGATTTTTTTCAGCAGCGCCTTGCGCTCGCGCAAGGATCGCCTTCCCACAAAGCGGCTGTCGAGATAGATCACATCGAAGATGAAGACGATCGGTACGATGCGCCTCTTGGTCGCGAAGAGGGAGGGGATGAATCGACGCCCTCGCGAGGTCGATAGCTCCGCGTCGAGGAGCGTCCCCGGGGGCAGTACCTTTTGGGCGGCCTTGACGATCATCGGCAATTTCTCGGTCCAGTTGGGCTTGCGCTCCAGCCGGCGGCCCCATAACTCTACCTGCCCATCAGGGTAGCGGATGATCTGCATCCGCCAGCCGTCGATCTTGGGTTCCCAGCC
>JACPWV010000064.1 GCA_016196905.1 Chloroflexota bacterium
GAGAATGGCAGTGGTCCGCTATCTCTGGCAGCGGGCGCAGAAATGGGTGCTGCGTTGGCCCAAGACCATGCGGCGAATGGGCCGGCCGCAGCGGGGGCAAGCCTGCCCCTCCCGCCCATAAACGGCCATCCCCTCTTGATAAGCGCCCTGGCTGGCGTCCGGCCGCCGGTAGAAAGGATCGATGCTGGTGCCGCCCTGTCCCAAGCTGGCCAGGAGCACGCTTTGGATGGCGCTGTGCAGCCGCTCGACCTGGGGGAGCTTCAGCCTATCGGCGCGGCGCAGGGGGTGCAAGCGTGATAGCCACAGGGCCTCGTCGGCATAGATGTTGCCCAAGCCGGCCAGGAAGGTTTGATCAAGTAGCAGGGGTTTGAGCTTTCTTTTTCGACCTCGCAAGAGCTGGCGAAGGACCTCCACCGTGAACTCGTTGGATAGAGGCTCAGGGCCTATATTCCCGGTGATCTGGGCCGGATCGGCAACCAAGTAGATACGGCCGAACTTGCGGGGATCTACGAAGCGCAGCTCCTGATCGCCCTCCAACTCAAAAATCGCCCGGGTGTGTTTATCCTTGGGCCGTGCGCGGAACTCTACAAAAAGAGCGCCAGTCATGCCCAGATGAATGAGCAGAGCGCGCTGCCCCGAAAGTTGAAAAACCAGGAACTTTCCGCGGCGCGTCAGCTCCTCAATCCGCCGGCCGCGGATCTCCCCTCGAAAAACGGCCAGGGACGGCCTTCGCAGCTGACGGGGCCAGCTCACCCGCGCGCGCAGGATGGTGCGCCTCACCACCAGCGGGCGCAGCTCGCGGCGGATGGTCTCGACTTCGGGGAGTTCGGGCATGGGATCGCCAGGGGGCAACCATAGCTAAAGCCATACGAGCTGTCAATCGAGATCTAGGAGCCTCCCAGCTAGCCGCCAGCCGCTAGTCGCTGGCCGCCGGTCGCCGGCCGCTGGGCACTCGGGACGCATCGACCCAGCCCACGCATCCTTAAAATTTTCATTCGGGGCCCTCTTCGAGGTTCACCCCACCCAGATTTAGTGCTATAATCGTTCCAGCCCCAAAAATGGCCAAAGCGGAGTTCGTCCACCTCCACGTTCACAGCGAGCTCTCCCTCCTGGACGGGTTGTGCCGCATCCCCGACCTGGTGGCCCGCGCCCGCGAGCTGGAGATGTCGGCTCTGGCCCTCACCGACCACGGCGCCCTCTACGCCGCACTGCCTTTCTATCAGGCCGCCCAGGAGCAGGAGATCAAGCCCATCCTCGGCATGGAGGCCTATATCGCGCGCGGGTCTATGGCCCGCGACGGCCGGCCCGCAGGGGGGAGCAAACCTTACCACCTAGTCCTTCTGGCACGGGACGAGACCGGGTACAAGAACCTGCTCAAGCTGGTCACCACCGCCCACCTGGAAGGCTTCTACTACAAACCCCGCATCGATAAAGAAACGCTGGCCAGGCACGCGCAGGGCTTGGTGGCCCTCTCCGCTTGCGCCTCGGGGGAGGTCCCCCGGGCCATCTTAGACGGAAACTTGGAGGGGGCGCGGAAGGCGGCGGCCTGGCACCGGGACGTTTTCGGCCCCGGAAATTTCTACCTGGAGCTGCAGGATCACGACACCCCCGAGCTGCGCCGCATCGCTACGGCGCTGATCGAGATCAGCGGCCAGTTGAAGATCCCCCTGGTGGCCACCAACGACGTCCACTACGTGCTTCCGGAACAGGCCAAGGCTCAGGAATTACTGCTGTGCATCCAGACCAACACCTCCATCAACGATCCCAAGCGGATGCGCATGCAGGGCACCGGCTTCCACCTGCGCAGCGCCGAGGAGATGGCCGCGCTTTTTACCGAGGTCCCCCAGGCGCTGCGCTCCACCTTGGAAATCGCGGAGCGCTGTTCCTTGGCCTTCGAGCTGGGGGCCGTCCACCTGCCTCACTACCCAGCCCCGGAGGGCACCACCCCGGATGCCTACCTGGCCCAGTTGTGCGAGCAGGGCTTAACCCGGCGTTACCCCCATCCGCCTCAGGCGGACCAGCTGCGGCAGCGATTGGACCACGAGTTAAAACTGATCCGAAAAATGGGATTCGCCACTTACTTCCTGATCGTTTGGGACCTGATCCACTTCGCCCAGAGCCAGGGCATCCTGGTGGGGCCGGGGCGGGGCTCGGCGGCGGGCAGCCTGGTCTCATACCTGCTGGGCATCACCAACCTGGATCCGTTGGCCCACGGTCTCATCTTCGAACGCTTCTTGAACCCCGGCCGCACCTCCATGCCTGACATCGACTTGGATTTCCCCGAGGATCGCCGGGCGGATGTCATCGACTACGTGGTGAAGAAATACGGCCAGGATCGGGTGGCCCAGATCATCACCTTCGGGACCATGGCCGCCCGCGCTGCCATCCGCGACGCGGGCCGCGCCCTGGACCTGCCCCCGGGCGAGGTGGATCGAGTGGCCAAACTGATCCCCTTCGGCTCCACCCTCCAGGAAGCCACGGAAAGCTCCACCGAACTGCAAGGCCTGGTGGAGAGCCACGATTACATCCGCGATCTGATCCAGGCGGCCATGAGCCTGGAGGGGGTGGCCCGCCACGCCTCCACCCACGCCGCGGGGGTGGTGATCAGCGATCGACCCCTCACCGAGTACGTCCCGCTGCAGAAGGCCACCCGTGGGGGCGAGGGGGTGATCACCCAATACAACATGAACGATCTGCAGCGGCTGGGCCTCTTGAAGATCGATCTCCTGGGCCTGGCCACCCTCACCATCATTCGGCGCACCCTGGACCTGGTCAACCAGCGGTATGCCCAACAACTCGCGAAGCCCCTCGCCCAGGAGGAGATCGACCTCAACGATCCCGCTATTTATCAACTTCTGTCCCGCGGCGATGTGTGGGGCGTCTTCCAAGTGGAGTCGGCGGGGATGCGCCGGGTGCTCAAGGAGTTACAGCCCTCCCGCTTTGAGGACGTCATGGCCTGTATTGCTCTCTACCGGCCAGGGCCCATGAAGTACATCGGCGAGTTCATCCGCCGCAAACACGGCCAGACCCCCATCTCCTACCTGGTGCCTCTATTAGAGCCCATCCTGAGCGAGACCTACGGGATCATCGTTTACCAGGAGCAGGTGATTCAGATGGCCATGGAACTGGCGGGGTTCTCCCCCAGCCAAGCGGACCTGCTGCGCGAGGCCATCGGCAAGAAGAAGGCCGAGGCGCTCAAGCGCCAACGCCAGAAGTTCATCGCGGGCTGCGTGGAGCGGGGGGTCGATAAGGAGGCCGCCGAGGCCCTCTTCGACAGCCTGGAGTACTTCGGACGCTACGGTTTCAACAAATCCCACGCCGCCGCCTATGCGGTGATCACTTGCCAGACCGCCTATCTCAAAGCCAAGTATCCCGCCGAGTACATGGCCGCCTTCCTTTCGGTGAAGAAGGGCGTCGCGGACGATGTGGCCGCCGGCGTGGCCGAGTGCCGGCGATTGGGGATCGAGGTGCTGCCGCCCAGCATCAACCACAGCGATTGGGATTTCAGCGTGGAGGAAGGGGTAAAAGTCCGCTTCGGCTTGGGAGCGATCAAGAATGTGGGCGAGGGCGCGGTGCGCACCATCCTCGACGCTCGCGGCCAGGTATCCTTTCATAATATAGAGGAACTCGCCCGCCGGGTCGATCTACGCCAGGTCAATCGGCGCGCGCTGGAGTGTCTGATTCGCTGCGGGGCCCTGGACGAGCTCGGCTCGCGCGCCCAACTCCTGGAGGCGATCGATTCGCTGCTAGCGACCAGCAGCAATGCCCACCAGGCCAGAGAGAGCGGGCAGATGAGCCTGTTCGAGGCTAACGGACCCACTCAAAACGAGTCCTTCCTGCATCTCCCTCAGGTTCCCGAGGTGACCCTCAAAGAACGGCTGGCCTGGGAGAAGGAGCTGACCGGGATCTACATCTCGGAGCACCCGCTGCAGAGGATCATGAGCGATCTGGAGCAGCAGGTGACCATCTTCCCCGGCCAGATCGATCGCAGCCTGGATGGGCAGCGGGTGGTCACCGCCGGGGTGGTGGCGGCGGTGCGCCGCATCACCACCCGCAAGGGCGACCCCATGGCCTTCGCGCGGCTGGAGGACTTGCAGGGAGAGATGGAAGTGATCGTTTTCCCCAAGACCTACGAGCGCACTCGCGAGGTGTGGGAGACGGAGCGGATCGTGGTGGTGAGCGGCAAGGTTCAGGCTGAGGAGGAACAGGTCCGATTGGTCTGCGACGAGGCCAGCGAATTCCTACAGCCTGCCGAGCCGAAGCCAATGGCTGCGCAGTCCCAAGCGAAGCCGTTGGTCCTGCGCGAGGCCGAGATCGGTGTCGTTTCCTCGGAGTTGAACGCAGCGCCCCGGCCCGAACCCGATACGCGGCCAGCGGCCAGCAGCCAGCTAGCACGGCCCCAGTATCAGCTGCACATCAAGCTGCCTCGCAGCCGAAATATCGAGGAGGAGATCCGGCGTCTCAGCGAGGTTCACGACCTCTTGATGCAGCACCCCGGCCAGGACCGTTTCAGCCTTTACATCCCCCGCGGCGAGGAGCTGGTGCAGCTCGACTTCCCCAACGCCGCCACCGGCTACTCGGTGGCCCTGGAGCGGGCTCTCAAAGCC
>JACPWV010000057.1 GCA_016196905.1 Chloroflexota bacterium
GACTGCCCACGCGGATGAATGGGACTTTGGGCGAAGAGGCTCAGCGGGCCCAGGCCTTCGCTGCCGAACTGGAGGCGCAGCTGCGCATCCCGGTGGTGCTGTGGGACGAACGCCTGACCACGGTGCGCGCGGAGCGCCTTCTGCGGGAGGGAGGCAAACGCAAGCGGCGCACTTCCACCGATGTCGCCGCCGCGACCATTCTGCTCCAGGATTATCTCGATTCCCTCAAAGCGGAACCTCTCTAGTTTCAACCGTATTCATCGCGAATAGGTGAAGAGGGAACTTTATGCCCCTGAATAAAGCACCAAACGCCAATCCTGCTGCAGAGTTCTACGTAGCCTCCCAACTTTTCCGACAGGGGTATGTGGTCACCGTAACGTTTGGGCATATAAAGATGTCAAGGGCCTGAAAAACACCACTAACTGGCCAGTAATCGGTTCCATGATATTAGCTCGCAACCGTTGTCCTTTGTCGTTCCATCGCGTGAACTTGGAAAGTTTATTGGGCACTGGACTGGCCGACCGGGTGTTGCAGCGGTTAGTTACCGCCGAATAAAGGACAGCCAGTACAAGGAAGCATGGGATTTGCTATTCAAATGAGCCAATCGGCGTAGCGGTGTCGAGGATGAAACGGCCCTGGCGGGTGGCCACTCTCCTCGTCGCCCTGGTCGCGGGCGGGGCCCTGGCCGCGACTTGGTGGGCAGAAGGAGAATTAGAGGTCCCCCGCGTCCTAGTCGGCTGGTACTTGGAGTTCCGTCGGGCGGATATCGACGCGCCGGTGGACGAGGGTCTATCGGAACCCTTCGTGATCGAGCCGGGGGAGAACGCCTCCACCATCGGCCCCCGCCTGCAAGCCGCCGGGCTGATCCGAGATGCGGAGTTGTTCCAGCTCCTGGCGGAGTATACCGGTGCCGATGTGCAGCTCATCGCCGGCCAATACGAGTTGAGCCCCAAGATGAGCATGCGCGAGATCTTGGAGACGATTCACCGGGGTCGGGTGGTGGAGCTCTCCATCACCATCCCCGAGGGATGGCGCATCGAAGAGATCGCTCAGCTCCTGAGCGAGCGCGGACTGATGGAAGATAGAGCTTTTTTGCGTGCGGCGGGGGAGCGCTACGATTATCCCTTCTTGGCCGAGCGGCCGGAGGGCGCGTCGCTGGAGGGTTATCTCTTCCCGGACACCTATCGGGTGCGGCCCGGCATCTCCCCGCGCGAACTGACCGAGTTGATGCTGGATAACTTCGATCAGCGCCTCAACCCTGAGCTGCGCCGCCTGGCCCAGGAGCGCGGGATGAGTCTGTATGAGGTCTTGACCCTGGCCTCCATCGTGGAGCGGGAGGCGGTGATCGCTGAGGAGAGGCCGGTGATCGCCAGCGTCTATCTCAACCGCTTAGCGGCTGGCCTGCCCCTGGAGGCCGATTCGACGGTGCAATACGCGTTGGGCTACGATGCCCCAGGGGCTAGCTGGTGGCGGCGGCTGGCCCTGGAACAGCTGCGGGCAGTCGAATCCCCGTACAATACCTATCTGCATCTGGGCTTGTCCCCCGGGCCTATCTGCAACCCGGGCCTCGCCTCCATCCTGGCTGTCCTGGAGCCAGCCGCAACGCCCTATCTCTATTACTATGCTGTGGGGGACGGCTCCCACGTCTTCGCCGAGACCTACGAAGAGCATCTCCAAAATCAGGCCCGCTATGGGCGGCGTTAAATCGACTGCGCGGCGCATCCTCTTCGCCTCGATTTTGTCGATGGTCCTCAGCGCCTGCCTGTTCCGAGTGACCCCGCCCATGGTGAAGATCGGGCTGGTGGCGCCCTTCGAGGGGCTGTATCGGGCGATCGGGTACGATGCGCTCTTCGCCGTTCGGCTGGCCCTCCGAGAGCGAAACCAAGCCGGAGGCGTCGCTGGCTATCGGGTCGATCTGGTGGCCCTGGATGATAGCGCCGAGCCCCAGCAGGCCCAGGAACAAGCGCGCGAGCTGGCGCTGGATCCACAAGTCATGGGAGTCATCGGCCACCTGCGCGACGAGACGACGCTGGCCGCCGCGCCAGTCTATCATGAACAGGGGCTGCCTTTGATCGCTCTCGGCGCGCCTTCGCTGGTGTTGGATGGGAACGACCAGACGACCGTTTTTCGGCTGGATGCCGATCAAAGTCACACGGCCCTTTCACTGCTCGACTATGCTAGAAGCGATCTTCGGGTGAAGCGACTCGCGCTGCTGGGCTTCAGAGACGATGTGATGGACAATCTCCTGGAGGCTGTCCGTGAGTTCGGCGATATGGAGATCCGTACTTATCCCTCGGCTCGCGCTCTCCTCGATGGGGTGGCCAGGGATGCACGGGACGCGATTCTATATGCAGGGGCGGATCAAAGCGGGGCTCAATTCATCGACAGCTTACGCGAGACTGGATCCAGGTCAGTTCTCCTCGGCGATCAAGGGCTCGACACGCCCATCTTCGTGGCTTGGGCGGGCCGGGAGGCGGACGGCGTAGTCTATGCCAGCTCGAACGTCCTGGTGGACGATCCCGAGTTCATCGCCCAATATCGAGGGTTGGCTGCCACCGATCCGGGCCCGCAGGCGGCGCTGGCCTACGACGCGGCCGGACTTCTTTTACGGGCGATTGAAGAGTCGATTCGGAGGCAGGGACTCCCTACTCGCCGGGGCGTCTTAGAATCCTTGCGGCGAGGCGAAATTTATGTCGGCTTGACAGGCGACGTCCGTTTCGACCAAAATGGGCAGCGCGTGAATACTCCCGTTTACCTGTATCGTATTGAAAGCGGCCGCTATCCCGGCGTCGTGGCCAGAAAATATTCGCATAGTTATTTTTCTTATCACCATAGCTGCGGCCACCCGCACACCTTGTAAAAGCGGGATGGCTGCCTATGGGTGAGTGGTTGATTCAACCAAGGGATTCATCGACCCAGGCCGAGTTGATTCCTCCGCCACTTAGCTATTGAGCCGATCGCGGCTTGTACACATCGTGCGCGTCCTCATGCTTTCTTGGGAATATCCTCCCCATGTCGTGGGTGGGTTGGGACGACATGTTGGAGAGTTATTGCCCCACCTGGCCGCGCAGGGAGTGGAGGTGCACCTGCTAACGCCGCGCTGGGCCGGTGGCCCCGAGCAAGAGCAGGTGGGGGCAGCCATGGTCTACCGCCTCGTATCATCGTTGGAGGGGGGAGGGGATTATTACCAGACTGCCCGACGCGTCAATCGACTGATCGAGCAACACAGCCATGAGCTGTGGGACGAGCTGGGAGGCTTCGATTTGATCCACGCCCACGACTGGCTCGTGGGTTTCGCCGCCTGTGGGCTGCATCGTCGCAGGGCCATCCCGCTGCTGGCCACGATCCATGCCACGGAGCGCGGACGGGGCGGGGGCGCGCTGGAGGGCGAGATGCAGCGCGCCATCCACGACGCCGAGTGGTGGCTGTGTTACGAAGCCTCCCGCCTGGTGTGTACCAGTCGATTCATGGCCGATGAGGTGCAGCGTTTCTTCCAGGTTCCCGCCGACGTGATCGAGATCATCCCCAACGGGGTGAATGCGGATCGATGGAGCGCGCTGCGCGCTGAGGATCTCCATTCTTCTCGAGAGCGCTTTGCCCAGCCCGAGGAGAAGATCGTCTTCTACGTTGGCCGTCTGGTCTGGGAGAAAGGGGTGCATATCCTAGTGGATGCGGCACCCGAAATCTTGGCGCACTACCCCGCGGTCAAATTTGTGGTGGCGGGGACGGGCCCTGAAGAGGAGGCGCTGCGCCGCCGCGCCGCGGAGCTGGGCCTGGGCGATCGCTTCCACTTCACGGGGTTCATACCCGATGAGGACCGGGATCGCCTTTTCGGGGTGGCCGACTGCGCGGTCTTCCCCAGCCTGTACGAGCCCTTCGGCATTGTGGCCCTGGAAGCGATGGGCGCCCGAGTCCCAGTGGTGGCCTCCGAGGTGGGGGGTCTGCGCGAGTTCGTCCGCCACGCCGAAACGGGGATCAGCGTCTACCCCAACGACGCCTCCTCGCTGGCACAGGGAGTCTTGCAAACGTTGGCGCATCCCGAGTGGGCCGCTCAGCGGGCCGAGAACGCCTATGGCATGATTCAACAGGAATATCGCTGGGAGCGCATCGCTCAGCGAACCCTGCAGGTCTACCGGCGAGTGGTGGGCCAGGGGGCCGCGGTCTCCGTTTAGTCGTGGAGGGTGCAGCGGAGATGTCCAGGGGCATGTTCATCGCCATCGAAGGGCCGATCGGGGTGGGCAAGACCACGCTGGCCCGTTTGCTCCAGGAGGAATTCCAGGCCGAGCTGTTGTTGGAGATCTTTGAGGAGAACCCTTTTCTCAAGCTCTTTTACACCGATCGTGCGCGGTATGCCTTTCAGACGCAGATCTTTTTTCTGCTGAGCCGTTACCGCCAACGACACGAGGTGGTGCCGAACATCCTGCAGCGCTCCAACCTGATCAGCGATTATACCTTTACCAAGGATCGGCTCTTTGCCCGCCTCAACCTGTCGAGCGATGAGCTAGAGATGTACGAGCGGATCCATGCCATCCTGGCCGCAGAAACGGGTTATTCAACAGATCCGGGCTGCGTTGGAACTGCGCCCATACCAGCGTGCCTTGCCGGAGTTCACGGGAGAATAGATCCATGTCGAGAGATTATTGCGTTGTGATCGGAGATGCAATAGCGTCTCGACAATTGCTCGCCCGGTGAACTTTCCAAGATAGGTTCAAACGTGCCGTCCAAGAGATCAATCGCCGTTTCGAACTTGTCGTGGTTGCTCGGGAATTGCTTTATCCGGTGCAACTTCGATTCGGCATCGGGGTCGGCATCATCACTACCGAAATAGCCCGTGACGCCATCGGTATAGATGGCCCCGCCTTTTATGATTCCAGGAGGGCCCTGGAACAGGCGAAAAGGGAAGGGAGGGAGGTTCGCTTTCAGGGCCTGGGGGAAGAGCTCGATATGGCAGTCAATACGCTCGCCCTGCTGTTAAGCGCTTTGACCTCGCAGCGGACAGAGCGCCAGTTCGAGGTAGTAGGCCTCTACCGAAAGCTGGGGACTCACGCGAGGGTTGCCCAGGAGTTGGGCGTGAGTCGGGCGAGCGTGACCAAGACGCTCTCCGCTGCCCAGTGGGAAGCGGTGGGGGGTGAGGAGACGATGAGGAAACTGCTGACGCTCAGGCGGTTGGGTTAGCGGATTTGGCTCCAGGCTCCTTTGTAACCATTTTTGGTTACTTATGGGATGGGTAACCTAAAAAGGTTACCAGGGCTCACGGTAACGTGGAGAGGGTTAAGCCGTCCCGGGGGAGACAACATCCATCGCGACCGCGAAGGATCTCACCATAATCTCTGGGCTCGCATTGGCCTACATCACGACGAGGTACCTCCTGGAGCCCGAAGGTCGAGATCCCTCTCGAGAGGGAACCCATGCCGCTCACCCCGGAACGGATCGCGACGTGGCTGCAGCAAGCATAGCCTAGGGCCTATGGCGATCCATCCGATCCCTGCTTCTCCTTGGGGTAACCTCGGTCCTTTCCACTTTGCCATTTCTTTCCTTCGAGTGGTTTGCTTTCCTGGTCGTTCTTGTCGCGGGCCATCGAGCTCTTGACAGGATGGCGAGACGCCAATGGGAAGGGTGGGGGTTACTAGGCTTTGAAGGTGCCGCCGCCGAACCCATCCTGCACATCCTCCTGATCCTGGGGGGTTGGGCGATTGCGAAATCGTTCGGTCTCCCTGGAGACTGGGGCAGCGTCCCTCGCTTGGCTCCAGAAACATTGAACCAGGGAATGATCTTCATGGCAGGATACTTGTTCATTTTCCGAGGGGGGACGGAGATCGTTAGAGGTTTTCTGGATCGTCTGGCTTCCTTGAGACAGCTCCCGGACCACACTCCGCAGGTAGGTCGGATCATTGGGAACCTGGAGCGCTTCCTGACCGTCACCCTGGTGCTTCTCGACCAGTACACGGCGATCGCATTCGTCTTGACTGCCAAATCAGTGGCCCGCTTTAGACAAATTGAGGAAGAGAAAGGCTTTGCTGAGTACTATCTGGTTGGCACTCTGACGAGTTCGGCCATTGGAGTTGTCGTTGGCGTCCTTCTCAAAATCCTCTCCCTGAATGGAGTAGAGATTCCCCTCTTGCAGGAGTAGGCCCTGTGAAAAGGTTTATCGCCATCGCCGGAAATATGGGGGTTGGCAAATCGGCCCTGACCCGACTCTTGGCGCAGAGGCTGGGCTGGACCCCCTTCTACGAGGCGGTGGCCGAGAACCCCTACATCGCCGATTTTTATGAGGATATGCACGCGTGGAGTTTTCATTCCCAGGTGTTCTTCTTGTCGCGCCGCCTGAGGGATCATCGTGAAATTTTGGCTCATCCCACCTCGGTGATCCAAGATCGCTGTATCTATGAGGATGCCGAGATCTTCGCCCGCAACCTCTATGTGCAGGGTTATATGCAGGAACGGGATTGGCAAACCTACTGGGGACTGTACCATGCGCTGTGCGAGGTGCTGTCCCCACCCGATCTCGTGATCATTTTACAGGCCTCGGTGCCCACGCTGATGCGGCGGATCGCCCTGCGCGGGCGGGACTATGAGCAGCAGGTCTCGCGCGAATATTTGGAGCAGCTCAACCGCCTCTACGAGGAGTGGGCGGAGGGGTTCGATCTCTGCCCCAAGCTGGTCATTTCCGTGGATGAGCTCGACTTTGTCAAACACTCCGCCCACCTGGAGCAGATCTCCACCTGGCTCATCTACAAGGCGCTACCCGAGTTCTTCACCTCGCTTCCCTCCGTGGGGCGACGAAGGGGCAAGAACAAAAAGCCCGCCGAGCAAGCGGGCCTTCCGGGCGTCGATTAACCCATAACCTCCCGCGTTCGGGGGGTTCGCTATTTGCCGATGGATCGATGGGTCGCGCCTATGGATAATTCGCACCCTGGGGATACTCGGCATCCGACCCGTGCTGAGGTAGGTGCCGCCCTTCAGGCCCCGAGGACCTTGGCCTCGCATTGATGGGCGGGTTTCCAGAGAAAAAGGGCAGCTTGCGCTAACGCACCACGATGCGCACGATCTGGGTCGCGCTGGCAGTGCCTACATACACGCTGAAGGTGCCCGAGTAATCACCAGGGTCGATCGCCTCCAATTCCCACCGAACGATGAGAGACGCGCCCACAGGCACACGCTGGTTGAAGGTGTAGGAATGTTGATCGATGATCGGCACGATCTGGCTTGCAGTATAGGATGGATCGGTGCGCTGAACCACAAAGCCCTCGATGAAGCTGCGGTCCCAATCGATATCCCC